>CAMCYE010000079.1 GCA_945883805.1 Victivallis vadensis
AGCTTATTTTCCCCTCGCTTCTTGCTCGGTTGAGACAAACCCTTTTGAAAAAGTGGTTCTTTCTCAAACTCTTTTCCGAAAACTTTTGCCTATTTATCTCTGTGTCCTTTGTGGCTCTGTGAGATAATCTCTTTTTTTTGATTTTAACGTCCTATGATGACCGAACCGGTGGTTCACCGGTTCGGTCTATCTTTTTGTTAACTCATTTCATTGTTGATGCGGGTATACATCTTCGTAACGTTGATCTTTGCCAGTTAGTGTATAAAGAGCCATAGCAGCAAATTCTGGATTGACTTTATATTTGTTGGGTGATAAAAACTTTTCAATGGCAGGAACTGCGCTCGTGTCTCCTATTTCTTTCAAGGTAAGGATGATTGAATTACGAACATTATGCTTTGTCCATCCGCTAATCTTGGAATCTGCAAACGTAGTTATTTCAAACAGTTCTCTATCGCTTAATAGCAAAGCTATTAGTGCAGGCACTGCTCTCTTACTTTTTATATGACCAAGTATATTGACTGATACATTTATTACTTTAATATCTTTACAATTTAGATATTCTATTAAATAGTCTTCGCATTCTTCTCTTTTCCCCCACTTGTCTATATTATTTTTTAGAATCAAGTCAGGTTCAGAATCATTTGTTATATTAATAGCAAGACGAATCAACTCTTTAACATCTTCAGTTTTCATTGCTGCAATGACTTCTTTGTTTTTTGGACTCCAAGATTCATTGCTGTTCTTGTTCGCAAATTGATTGCATGAAGCACAAGAAAAGACAATCACCACAATAACCGAAAAGGGAATGATTTTCTGCATATTAATGATTTACCATTCTTTGAGTTAACGGTGAGCCTAAGGCGCGGGTTTCCCGTCGCCTTGAGGCTTTGGTTCGGAGGTCTTTTCTGATTTCTTCTTCTCGGCCTCCCAATTATAGAAAGATATGTTGATTCGTCGTTTTATATCTTGGTCGTACACGTACAAAATCATATCAGCGTGGACGAATCGTGAGTTGAAGTCATTTTTGGCGTTGTATTCGGCAACTGAAATGGAATAGCGAGATGTCACCTTGAACTCCACGTAACCGGTTTGCCCAGACCATGGGCCGGACGTTGCTTTGGCATCAGGATAGTAGGTTTTGACAATCTTTTCGACTTGAGCTTCGCTCATGTCTGGTCGAATCCGGCCAAGGATCTGATTGATCCCGTCAGGAACCAACGGTGCTTCGGCAGCAAGTGCGCCAAAAGCGACTGACAACATTACTGCGATTGTGATTATTGTTTTCATTTTTC
Source organism: Victivallis vadensis (assembly GCA_945883805.1). GTDB lineage: Bacteria > Verrucomicrobiota > Lentisphaeria > Victivallales > GWF2-50-93 > GWF2-50-93. Next base: position 1,293 of record CAMCYE010000079.1, read on the forward strand.
CCTCCGAACGCCCCACGGTCTGGCACCGAGTGGAGCGAGGTTGCCAGCACCTGAATGGTTAAAATTCTAAATCCTTTATTCTCTCACAGAGGCACGGAGGCACAGAGATTTTTTCACCACGAAGAAGCGAAGGGCACGAAGAAAGTCATAAAGTTTATTTTCCCCCTCGCGTCTTGCTCGGTTGAGACAAACCCTTTTGAAAAAATGGTTCTTTCTCAAACTCTTTTCCGAAAACTTTTGCCTATCTTATCTCTGTGTCCTTTGTGGCTCTGTGAGATAATCTCTTTTTTTTGATTTTAACGTCATGGTCTAGCACCGAGTGGAGCGAGGTTGCCAGCACCTGAATGGTTAAAATTCTAAATCCTTTATTCTCTCACGGAGGCACGGAGGCACAGAGTTTTTTCACCACGAAGAAATGAAGGGCACGAAGAAAGTCGTCAAGCTTATTTTCCCCTCGCTTCTTGCTCGGTTGAGACAAACCCTTTTGAAAAAGTGGTTCTTTCTCAAACTCTTTTCCGAAAACTTTTGCCTATTTATCTCTGTGTCCTTTGTGGCTTTGTGAGATAATCTCTTTTTTTTGATTTTAACGTTTAGGTTCTCCTGCGGCTGAAAGCTGTCAGGAGAAGCCGTTAGTTATCCGGCCTTAATCTTCATGTCACCTTCAATATACCTGTGAATAACCCCGGATATGAGTGTCTGATACGGAATCCCCATTTCCATCGCCTTTTTCTGTATTCCAGTGAAATCGTGTTCATAAAGGCGTATGGTAATACGCTTGTCCTTCTTGAAAGTATTGACTGCGGCCGCCTTGATGGAGGCGATTTCAGCTTTTGTCGGCTTGGAAAGCTTCATTTTTCCGCTGTCATACGCGTCTAGAATGGCTTTCTCTTCGGTGTCATATTTCATGTTATCTCTCCTTTTCTTCCTTATACGCCCTTGTAGCCTTCCTGCTTGGAATAATTGTCTTTAAGAATGTTATTCCCTTTCCGACCACGAAGGGAACAAGGTAAATATATCCGCCTACAAGGACAAAGAATATTTTCTGTCCTGGATAATTGTCTTGGTCGGGATGGTCTGAAATCTTCCATACATCACCCTTCGAAAGGTGAAATATAATCTGCTCAAAAGAGATGTTGCGCTCTTTCTTAAGCAATTCGTTTTTCTCTGGATTCCATTCGTATCTCATGTTTGTAGTGTACATCTATTGAATGTACAATTCAAGGAACATTGTAAAATTCTATGCGGATAACGCTCAATGGTCTGGCGACGAGTGAAGCGAGGTTGCCAGAACCAAATATAGTTATAAGTCTTTATTTTTGCTGTTGTCTACTTCTTTTGAGTTTGCTTTAATTAGTGCTTTTATTTGCTCAGGTAGATTTATGAGAGAATAATTTGCTACATGACTATCTGCATACAGAACGCAAAAATATTTACTGTTTTCTTGTATTTTTGTAAATGCAACAGGCTTATCGGGATCGGGGACGGAATTATCACGAATATCTTTTCCAATGTAAACATAGTCACATTGCCCTTTCCTAATATCATCTCCATTTTTGGGAATGACAGTATGCGAGCCAAGAGTAATAAAATATTTGCCTTCTACTAAAATTTTACCGTCTAATAACACGCCCAAATCGTTAGGATATATATGGCTATGTTCCGATTTCCAAATCATTAAACTCAATCCAATAAGTTTCAAATTAAACACGTCGTTCTTCATAATGTCTTCTTCAGTAGCAATACTTTCGCTTGAACCACTTGGAGACTTCATTTTATCTTCTGCTTTAAGAAATGTGGCATAAAGAATGATTGTAAATAATAAAGCTCGGAATAAGATTGTTTTTTTCATAGATGTTCCTTTCTTGCTTATAACGTCATGGTCTAGCACCGAGTGAAACGAGGTTGCTAGCACCAAATCTCGTTAGGGCTTTCATTGGTTATCTTTATTATTTCTTTCTATTATCCATCCAATTCTCACCAGCATAACCTGATACATGACCATCGGCAAATAAAATATTTCTAAACTTGTAATGATTCTTGGGCTTGTCATATGCAATGGGGGTATCAGGAGGAGTGTTTTCATTATAGCCACCCACATAAGCATAATCAACTTCTTCCGTAAGAGCATTATTGTCAATCAATTTTGTGGTTGTACTGGGACATGTATAAATATGTACATTGTCGAGATATCTTCCAGAACGAAGCATTTCTAATCCCATAGCACCGCTTTTATCAGGGAATTGATTGTTGTTCTCCTGAGAATACATTTGAATAGCGAGCCCGATTTGCTTCAGATTACTTGCACAACTTACCCTCCGTGGTTGTTCCCCGACATGAGAACGCGAAAAATAGATAACCCCCAGTATACCTGTAATAAGTCCTGCAATTGCATATACTTTGCAGCTTTGCCTCCATTTGTTGATTATACGCAAGGAAATTATAGAGGAAATTACTGCCGCAAACCCAAAGTTGAGTCCAAAACATATAACATCATTCGCAATAACTAGCTTCCTATTTTCCATGACCATGTGCATAATTGCTACAATCATGGATGTAATCCCCATAGCCATCGATGCAATTGCCATGACCAAGGATATGATTGAAGTGAGGGAGCCTGGTTTCTTTGTACCTGTCTTGGCAATTTCTTCTGTGATCATTTTAGAGGTTCCCTTATACAGGTCATGACTTATAGATTTTTATGTCTTAGGTTGGGAAAATATGTCTTTCATTTTATCTCCCTAACGCCCATGGTCTAGCACCGAGTGAAACGAGGTTGCCAGCACCAGCATGGTTAAAATTCTAAATCCTTTATTCTCTCACGGAGGCACGGAGGCACAGAGTTTTTTCACCACGAAGAAATGAAGGGCACGAAGAAAGTCATCAAGCTTATTTTCCCCTCGCTTCTTGCTCGGTTGAGACAAACCCTTTTGAAAACGGGTTCTTTCTCAAACTCTTTTCCGAAAACTTTTGCCTATTTATCTCTGTGTCCTTTGTGGCTCTGTGAGATAATCTCTTTTTTGATTTTTAACTGTATTTATATGCAATTGCGTTTTTTCGGGAAACTGCTTGTTGATTTTTCAAAATATTTACGGAACACCACAATAAACCAAGCAAAATCGCGTTATCTAACATAAAACAGCCTAATATTAAGCAGTTAAAATGCGTTTTTGCGGGTTGTTATCCATGTTATGCGCAATTGCGTATAACTTGGTAACTCAGTTGTAATATAAGCAGTAAAATATGAAAGGCAAGGTAATATGGACATTTATTGCGCCAAGTTGATGGAGTTTGAGAAGTTCTTGATTGACAACAAGATAGTGCTAAAGGATAAGGCCAAATACTATGTCGATTGGGCCGACAAGTTCCTGCATGGTATCAATTACCGGGCAGAGGCGATAGATCAGAGGACCATTTCCTGTTTCCTCAATTCAATGAGCAAGGACAACCGGTATGAAGACTGGCAGATCCGCCAGGCGGCGGGATTTAAGATAAAGATATTTTCTCGCAAAGGCACGGAGGCGCAAAGATGAGCGAAAATGAAATCGGGAAAATAGAATAAATATCTCCGTGCCTTTGTGCCTCTGTGAGAGAAAATCTCCGGCTTGAGAACGGGACGGACATCAAGGTGATACAGGAACTTCTCGGGCATAATAGTCTAGAGACGACTATGATCTACACGCATGTCGCCCAAAAGAAACTGGCAGTTGTGGAAAGTCCGCTGGACAGGCTGGGGAAGTAGTCGGAGGTCGGATTTTGAAGATCGAATGAAAGGGATCACAGGCAGGATGTTTACCTGCCTATGGCAGCGCCTTCGGCGACCAGGGCCTGTGCTACTTTTCAAGAATCTCCTCCGTCCAAGTTGAAAGTGAATTGTCTCTTGCGCCCAGAACCAAGACCGTGTCATTGGCGCATGTCTCCGCATTCAGATATTTTTCCAGATGATCACGTGTCTTGAAGAACATGAAATTCCCTCCGCCTCTGGAATCGAATTCGGAAACCACCTCTTCCGATGTCGGACTGAACGAACTTGTCCCCCCCGCATAGAAAACCGGCAGGAAAATGAATTTGTCTTCTTTACTCATAATCTTTTCAAGCTCCTTGAAAAGATTATCTTTCATGAATTTCAGAGGGCCGAATCCGTGCGGTTGGAAAACCGCGAAAAGCCTGCCTGCCGTTATCTCTTTTGCCGTCCTGATGCAGGAACTTATCTTCTCCGGATTGTGCGCGTAGTCGTCGATGACGAGCGCGCCGGAAGTCAGTTTCCCCTTGATGTTGAAACGCCTCCATACTCCGCCGAATGATGAAATATGCTTATGGCAGTCAGGACTGTACAGCCCGAGAATGTCGAGTGTCGCCAGTACGGAAACGGCATTCATCGCCATGTGCAGGCCGGGTGACGGCAGTGCAAGATTTATTCTGCCTCCTCCGGATTTATTTTCGATCGTCGCCATTGGAACTTTATTTTCCGTATTATATGAAATAAGCCGCCATCCGCATTTGTCTCCTGAACCGAATACCGAATATTTTATTTTGCCGCCGTCCAAGCCGCCTACATGTTCTGCGACGGATTCCTCAACTATCGCCCCTTTTGAGGTGCTGACGATGAATTTTCTGAAAACTTCCGTGAGTTCGCTTATCGGATAGTGGTCGTTGCCTATGTTCAATATCAGGGAATAATCAGGATTGAATGCGAGGAGGCTTTTATCGCTTTCATCAGCTTCATAAATGAATAATCCGCCTTTGCCGGGGCGGAAGTTGCCTGCGAACTTCGCAGATGCGAAATTGTTCACGAGTCCGCCGGACAGCATTGCCGGATCGTGCCCCATCTTTTCCAACGTTTCGGCGAGCCATGACGTGACCGTTGTTTTTCCGCAGGTTCCGGTGACGGCTACGGATGTCACTCCTTTGATTGAATTTATTGCGGAGGCGAGCGCAGCTGCCCTGTGAATTTTCGGTATGTCCGCTCCGGCCTTGAAATCGGGATTGTCGTTTTCTATCGCCGTGGAATAAATCATCGCGTCGGGTTTTCCGTCCGAGATGAACGAGCCGTCCTGCGGGTAAAGCCTTATTCCGCAGTTTCTCAGAGAACCCATGATCCGCGAATTTTCAGGCTTGTCCATGTCGCGGTCGCTTCCGCTGACATCGCAGCCGAGCCATTTAAGCATCTGCGCAAGTCCGCTCATCCCGATTCCGCCGATACCGACAAAATGCATTTTTGATGGGATTGTCATGTCTGTCGAATTTACTCCTTGTCGTTTATCTGCCAGTGTCAATCAGTCTTGGTTTGTCTTTTCTATTATCACTTCATAGATCTTTGAACGGCTCATTTTTCTTATGTGAAAAATTAGTTCCCCATATTCTATTCTGTTTTCAACATGGATATTCCCGTCCGATATGTCCATCAGCCACTGACATAGGGTTTTGTGGGATTCCAGTAGCGGGACTCCGACAGTTTTACTGATTTTTTCAAGAGTTGCCCCGCCGCCTGCCAGCCATCTGCTATCGGTCAGGTCGTAAATGAATTCCGGCAGGACATCGAATTCGTCCCTGATGTCTCCGACAATCGTCTCAAGCAGATTTTCAAGGGATATCAATCCGGAAGTCGTATTGTCGTATGATGATCTGACAATCGCGATATGCTGGTAGGTTTTGATGAGTCTTTGGAGCACATCCAGCGCTTTATCTTTTTCGGAAATGAAAAGCACGTTCCTGCAGATGTTTCTCAGAGTCGGTTTTTCCGGACTAAGCCTGATGGCATTTATTATGTCTTTGAAATTCACATAGCCGATAATCCGGTTGACGTCGTTCCCCTCCACAATCGGGTATCTGGTATGATGATGTATGTGCGCCTCGACAAGCGCCTGGTTGAGCGACATGTCCGCCGAAAGATGTTTTATCTCCTCCTTTTTAACCATCAGTTCCGCAATCGTCACATCCTTGATCTTTATGGTGTTGGCGATGATGTTCGCCTGCTGTCTGTGGATCTTGTTTTTTATCAGTGCGGACTTTGCAATTCCGAGAATCGTCTTCACCGGATCGGAAATCTGGTCAATGCCTGTCAGGCCCATTCCTGCTATCTTCAAAATTAGTCGGGTTGAATAACTTAGCAGTGCAACCGCAGGATATGTCAGCCGTGAAAAAATGTTTATTACTGGAAACAGGATGAGGATTGTCTTTTCCGGATTCCTGAGCCCGATGCTTTTCGGAACTAGCTCGCCGAAGACGATGGATATGTATGTGACTGCTGTCACTATGAAGACCATGGATATCTGATATGCGTAAGCTTCGAAGATGTGCGCCTTTTTCAGGATGATGCATAAGTCATCCGCAAGTATTACTCCGCCAAAGGCTCCCGATATTATGCCTATCAGAGTGATCCCGACCTGGATGGACGACAGGAACGTGTCCGGTTCGTTCATCATTTTCAAAATTTTCGCGGCGTTCTTTCTGCCGTTGGCGTGGAAACCTTCAAGGATTTCCCTTTTGGAGGATACAAATGCGATCTCTGTCATGGCAAAAATCCCGTTGATTAAAATCAGAATGAATATTACGATTATTTCCATTTGTGTCTCCGTGCCTCTGTGGTTATTCTTTTGAGGTGTGGTCTGTCTGGAAAATTCTTTTCAGGTGGACCTGCAGGAGGCTGATTTCCGCAGGGGTCACTCCGTCGATCCTTGAAGCCTGGGAGAGCGTGCCTGGAAGGATTTTTGAAAGCTTCATCCTCGACTCGTTGCGCAGTCCGGTTATCGCGTCGTAGTTGAAATCCTTCGGGATCTTCCACTGTTCGAGGTTCTGGAGATTTTTCACCGACCTCAGCTCCCTTTCGATATAGCCTTCGTAATGGGCTGAAATTATAAGCTGTCTGAGTATTCTCCTGTCCTCCGGCGATGACAGGTCGAGATGGGGCAGCGGAAAATCCAATTTTTCCGGGACGGCTCCGCCAAGAGCTTTCAAGTGGCCGTGAATTGTCTGATTCTCAAATTTCTCAGTGCGGTATTTCTGTTCCATTTCCGTGAGGCGGTTGAAGTAGGCGGTGAATTTTGCGAATTTTGCCGACGGCAGCAGTCCGATGCTGTGGGCGAGGGGGCAGAGGCGGATGTCGGCATTGTCCTGTCTCAGCATGAGTCTGTATTCGGCGCGGCTTGTGAACAGGCGGTACGGCTCGACGATTTCCTTTGTCACAAGATCGTCGATCATGACGCCGATGTAGCTGGTGTCCCTGCCGAGCTCGATCGGTTCCAGTCCTCCTGCGAATCTCGCGGAATTCAGCCCTGCAACAAGCCCCTGTCCGGCGGCCTCCTCGTATCCGCTTGTCCCGTTGATCTGTCCTGCGAGAAAAAGATTCGGCCATTTTTTTACGGCGAGACTGCGTGCCAGCTGGTCTGGGTGGACGTAGTCGTATTCGATGGCGTAGGCGTATCTTGAAATCACGGCGTTTTCGAGTCCGGGTATGGAATGGAGCATCTGTACCTGCACCTCCGGAGGAAGGCTTGTCGATATTCCGTTGATGTAATATTCCCCGGTGAACTCGCCTTCGGGTTCGAGATAGAGCAGGTGGGTTTCATGATGAGGGAATCGGATCACCTTATCCTCAAACGAGGGGCAGTACCTTGTTCCTATTCCGGATATCACTCCTTGGTAAAGCGGGGATTTGTCGAGGTTGTTTTTGATTATTTCGGATGTGGCGAGCGTGCTTTTCACTAGGTAGCACGGCATATCCCTTCTGACGGCCCTTGGAAACGCCCGTTCTTCGGGGAAATAGCTGAAATGCTCGTCCGGGGAATCGCTTTCCTGTATGGTCATTTTGCCGAAGTCAATCGTTTTTGAAAGAACCCGCGGCGGGGTGCCGGTTTTCAGGCGGCCGAGTCTGATGCCGAGTTGTGAGGCCAGGGATTCGGAGAGCTTGCATGATGGCGGATCTCCGGCGCGCCCTCCGGGATAATTGAGCAGTCCGTAGTGAAGTTTTCCGGAAAGGAAAGTTCCCGAAGCTACGACTGCGCTTTTGCACTTGAAGGTCTCATTGAATGTTGTTGTCACACCGCATATTTTGTCGCCATCGGTCAGAAAACTGCTTGCCTCCGCCTGATGGATGATGAGGTTTTCGGCTTTTTCCAGCTCGAATTTCATGGCTTTCTGATAGCAGACCTTGTCGCATTGGGAGCGCGGCGACCAGACTGCGGGGCCTTTTCCCCTGTTGAGCATTCTGAATTGGATGGAAGCCGCATCGGTTATTTTTCCCATGCTGCCGCCGAGCGCGTCGATTTCACGGACAACCTGTCCTTTCGCAATTCCGCCTATGGCGGGATTACAGCTCATCTGGGCGATGTGATCCATGTTTATTGTGAGGAGGAGCGTCCGTGCGCCGAGCCGCGCAGCGGCGAGGGCGGCCTCGCAGCCGGCGTGTCCGCCACCGATCACAACAACATCATAATCATATTGAATTGAAGACATGGATGGAATATATAATTATCGGCGGTTTTTGCCAGAGGAGAGGAAAATAAAAAGAGGGATCACTGGAAGTTAGCTATGAGCTGTTAGCTGGTAGCTGGTAGCTGTGAGCTGGTAGCTGGTAGCTGGTAGCTGTGAGCTGGTAGTTGATAGCTGGTAGCTGGTAGTTGATAGCTGGTAGCTGGTAGCTGGTAGTTGATAGCTGATAGCTGGTAGCTGGTAGTTGATAGCTGGTAGCTGTGAGCTATGACCTATGACCTATGAGCTATGAGCTGTGACCCCACTTCGCTCTGCGAGCTACGAGGGGCAGGGCTATGAGCTATGAGCTGTGACCCCACTTCGCTCTGCGAGCTACGAGGGGCAGGGCTATGAACTATGACCTACGACCTATGACCTATGACCTACGAGCTATGACCTACGAGCTATGACCTACGACCTACGACCTACGACCTACGAGCTATGAACTATGACCTACGAGCTATGAACTATGACCTACGAGCTAGCTAATGCTTGACTAGTGCTTCAAGGTCGGTCACAAGGTCGCCCGCAGTCGCATAGCGGTTGTCGGGGTTTTTTGCAAGACAGCGTGCCAGGACGATGTCGATGTCCGGAGGCAGGCTGGGATTGAGCTGTCGAGCCGATACCGGCTCGGATTGCATCACCTTGATTCCGATGGAGGTGACACTCTCTCCTTGGAACGGGAGTTCGCCGGTACACATCCAATACAGGATGACACCTATGGAAAACAGATCACTGCGCCCGTCCACTGATGAGCCCGTGAATTGCTCAGGTGACATGAAGGCCGGGGTGCCGAGTAGCTGACCCGTCAGTGTCAGGCTTGACCCTGTGAGTTTAGCTACGCCGAAGTCGGCGATTTTTAGGACATCTTTTTCGGTCACCAAGAGGTTTGCCGGCTTGATGTCGCGATGGACGACCCCCATCTGATGTGCATAGTCCAGTGCCCGCGCCGCCTGGACGAGGAGGTGTATGCAGCGCTTGAATGGCGGACGTTCGCTGGACATGACCTTGTCCAGTGTAATGCCTTCCACAAATTCCATCACCATGGACGGATGTCCGTCTTTGTCTTCAGTAAGATCATAGACTGCCACAATTCCCGGATGCAACATCTGTCCGGCAGCCTTTGCCTCCTGCATGAATCTCTTTTTGTAAATATCGAATTCAGGATCAGACGGGACAGCCGCCGAGATGCTTTTGATGGCAACGATGCGTCCGATCTGCGGATCCCGAGCCTTGTATACGATGCCCATCGCGCCTCGTCCGAGAGAGGCAAGTATTTCATATCTGCCGATGTTTCGGGTCTCACTTTTAACATTTGCCATTATGGTGACTGCGTTTTCAGCCGACACTGATTCTGGTTTTGGTCTTGTCGGTGCTGGTCTCGGGGGCGGTCTCGGGGGCGGAGGTGATGCCTTGGCCGGTAGTGCAGATTCTTTAGTTTGAGGCGGTTCGGGTTCGTCCTTCGGGGCGAGGCGCTGGATTAAACGTTGTGTCGGCTCCCGGAGGGCTTGTGTGAGCCGGCTTGCGGAGAGCAGGAAAATGATGATGGCGATGCAGAGGATGATTGGCAGGAAGCTCGCCGGCTGTTCCGACCAGTTTAAGCCTATCCATCCGGCTATGGACGACTGTATTTGCGATTCCAGTGACGGGTTGCATGCCGGCCAGTTTATGCTGAGGCAGTTGGCGATAGCGCTAAGAGGCGGATCACAGTAGCGGTGCATATCGATTATCGCCGGCACCGTGCTCCATCCGTTCTGTGGGGCAAACTGAAGGCTGAAAAGCGTGAGGAGCGCTAAAAGTATAAAAATCAGTACGACTGCCGTGAGACGATAAAGAGTAAGCGCAAGAGAGAATGCGGGGCGTATCAGGAATTGCAGGCGCTTGATTTGGATTTTCATTTTCATACTGAAAACGTAGTTCTCTTTGAGTCAACAATCAAGGGAACCTCTGAAGATTCACACCTGGCGTGTCGTATGCCAATTTTCACAGGTTCCCCAAGGATGATTCTTGATTATTCATGGTCGCCGGGATAAGTTGCCCGCAATATGAGCATGAAAATAAAAATTCCCATTGGGATATTGATGATTTCGGCCTTGTTCAGCCTTGGGCTCTCCTCTGGCTACGTCTTGAAGCCGCTTCCTCTCTCTCAGGTGAAGTTTTTCGCATATCAGATACAGGGACTTGAAGAAGACGGCGCGATTGACAGGATTGCAGAATCAAAGTATGACCTGGTTGTCGTTGAGCCAACGAAAACTGTATCGGATGAGAACCGCAGTTTTGATGCCGGAAAAATGGTCAGGAGGATAAAGAATTCAAAGGCTTCCGACGGTATTCACCGCAAAACTGTCATCGCATATGTCAACATCGGGGAAGCTGAAGATTGGCGCTGGTACTGGAAGTGGTCGAAACAAGATCCAAAGAGAAAAGGCGTTCCTTCGGACTGGCCGAAATACATTGTCAAGCCTGATCCGGGCGGCTGGTCCGGTAATTACCCGGTGAAATTCTGGTCGGATGAGTGGAAGGATATTGTGATTTATGGCAAGAACCATAAAAGTGCCGACCGTGATTATTCGAGTATGCTGGACGAGGTACTGAAGGACGGTTTTGACGGGATTTATTTGGACTGGGTGGAGGCGTATGCCGATAAGGATGTTGCAGCTGCGGCAGAATCCGAGGGAAGAAACCCAGCGAAGGAGATGGTCGGGTTCATCAGGGAAATGAAAGACTATGGCAGGAAATACAATCCGGATTTCATTGTCATCCAGCAGAACGCATCGAGTCTTGCCGAGGAACAGCCTGATATCCTGAATATTGTTGACGCCATTGGACAGGAAGACACTTGGTACTGTGGCGGACCAGATGTGAAATGGGAAAATCCGAAGGGATATGGCAGGAAGCAGAAAGCAGGCGACAGTAGGGAGATTATCCGTTTGCTTGAAGTGTATAAAAAAGCGGGCAAGACCGTTTTTACAATTGATTATACGGTGAAAAACGCCGATGAGGTTTATAGGAATGCCAGGGCGAAAGGCTTTGTCCCGTACTGCACAAGAACCCACCTTGGAAAACTCACTACGACCCCGCCGTACTAATTGATCGTCGGCGTTCCGGAGCCGAAAGCAACTTCATGGTAACCGACAGAGCTGATTATTCTTTTATTGGTCACGATATTGTAATGAGGCTGAAATTCAAGAGTTGGACAGATGGAAACTTTATTGGGATTTCAGCCTTATTTGTCCGTCAGATTTTACAATCATCCGATCCTGTATAAAGTAACAGGATGAAAATAGGCGGGAAAAATAATCTTTGCTACGGCATGAATGTTTTTTCGGAGAAGGACTGGTTGGGCGAGGACTCTGTCATCCGGAAAAAAGTTCTTGCCCTGAGGCGCGAAGTCATGGGATCCGATTCTGCGGACTTCGCAATCGGGCTCTGGTTTGATGCCGCCACCGCCTGCGAATTTCGCAAAAGTGAGAATCTGGACAACCTGAAGCAATGGCTTTCCGACAACAACCTTTATGTTTTCACGTTCAACGCCTTTCCGTACGGGGATTTTCACGGCAGACCTGTCAAAAAGGAGGTATATCTCCCCGACTGGACAAGCGATGAACGTCTTGAATACACCTGTATGGTTGCTGATATTTTGTCTGAACTGCTTCCGTCCGGAATCACTGGAAGCATCAGCACCCTGCCGGGGGGATACAAGGACAGTATTAAGTCGGGAACGCAGATTGCGAAGATCGCAGGGAATCTTCTTTCCGCGGCTGATTATCTCTGGAAAATATATTTGAGGACAGGCAAGAAAATAATTCTTGGGATTGAACCCGAGCCCGATTGCCTCTGGGAGAACATTCCCGAGTTCATATCTTTTTACAATAAATTTTTATTTTCACGTACTCGGGAAAATAAAAATATAGGGATGTGTTACGATACTTGTCACCAGGAAGTCCTGTTCAGCCAGCCGGGACAGGGGATGAGGGATCTGATTGAAAACGGCATTCCGATCGCGAAGATCCAGATGAGTGCGGCGTTGAAGGCCCCGTCAGTCCGGAGCAAGAAGGCCCTTGCGAAATTCGCAGACAATGTTTATCTGCACCAGGTAAGGGTGGCTGAAAAGAACGGGAGCATTTCAAGATATGCGGATTTGCCGGAAGCCATGGAGGAGGCTGATAGGAACAGCCCCTGGCTTGTGCATTTTCATATTCCGGTTTTTTCCGGGAAGCTTTCCGGTGGACTTGTGACTGCGAAAGAAGAACTGGAGGCGGTCTTTGAAATTATCAGGGAAGGCTCAGTGCCATGTGATAATTTTGAAATCGAGACGTATACATTTTCGGTCCTCCCGGAAAACATGAGGAAAGCCGGGGTGCTGAAGACGATTAAGAAGGAATATGAGTGGGTGAGGAAGAAATCATATGGCTGAAAAACTTTTCAACATAGTCCTGGTGAAACCGGAGATACCGCAGAACACCGGCAACATCGGACGGCTCTGTGTCAACACCGACACCCGTCTGCACCTGATAAAGCCGCTGGGGTTTTCCCTTGACGACAAATATATCAGAAGGGCCGGGATGGATTACTGGAAACATGTAGACGTCGTCCTTTACGAAAACATTGATGATTTCTTCAATCGCAACAAGAACTCCCACTTATATTTTTTTTCGACGAAAGGCGGAAAAAAATATTGGGACTGCGATTTTGAGCCGGGTTCGTTTCTGGTTTTCGGCAATGAGGGCAGCGGTTTTCCGGAAGATTTCTATGAAAAATACATGAGGGAAATGTACACGATTCCCATGTCCGGAAAACATTCCAGAAGCATGAATCTGGCAAATGCCGTGGCCGTAGCGCTCTATGAAGGAATCAGGAAAAGAGGGTTGGGGGAAGTTCTAAAGTTCTAGAGTTCTAAAGTTCTAGAGTTCGGAAGTTCGGGAGTTCGGAAGTTCGGAAGTTCGGGGATTGTCCGACTTAAAGTTTGAAAATAATACACAGTTTCAGCAACGTTGCGCATCAATTCTGCGCACTTCCATAACTTCTGCTTATATTTTACATTTACACTTGACTTAACGCAACGTTGCGTTAAATTTGGATTCATCGCATGGGAAGACAAGAACACTGAAGGAATCCGGGTGTAAATGAGGAGCGAGATAAAAATCATAGCGGGGAAACTTGGAATCGCCACGAGCAGCGTGTCCAGGGCCTTGTCGGGCAAGCCCGGGGTTTCAGACGGGCTCAGGAAAAAAGTGAGGGCGCTTGCCGGAAATACCAGCTATGCCCCCAATCTGCATGCCGCAGCGCTGCGGACTGGCAGAAGAGAGGGGATAGTCCTGGTGACCACCCCGAATCCGACCCATGTTTCAATGTTGAGGAACCGTGCGATTGTCGAAATGGGCCAGCGTATTTTCGGATCTGTGAGAATCCTTTTGTATCATCCGGGCGAACCGCTTGACAAGACCGTCAATCAGGCCATATCCTATAATCCCAGGGCGATTGTCGTAAGCTCCCTGTCGGGGGAAATAGATTCTTCCCTCCAAGCGAAATTGCGTTCCCTGGAAACGCCACTTGTGGCTGTAGATTCTAATATTCCGAACGCGCACTCGATTCTGATAGACAGGAGAACCGGCGCATTTCAGGCGGCAAGGCTTCTGCTGCTTTCAGGTTGCCGCAATCCGGTTTTCCT
>CAMCYE010000080.1 GCA_945883805.1 Victivallis vadensis
CGGCATGAGGACGGCGACATACTGGCGGCTGTTTATCGCATAGCCCCTGGCGGCTCCCAGCTTGCTTGAAAGGTTTCTCGCCGCAATCTCCACCCCGCTGCCTTTTGCGAGTTTCTCGAAAGCGGGGAGCGCAATGAAAAGCAGAATAGCCATCAACCCCATTACTGCAATAATTTCCACAAGTGTGAAATTCATCCGCACCCTGCCTGATTTTCCGCTTGTGTTTTCAGCTGACATTAATACTCCCGTGTCTGCATTGCATGGACTTAACCGGCTTCGCCGGGACTATTTATGGAACGCCGAACTCCAGTTCGGCTCTTCATTAAAGCCAGACTGAAGTCTGGCGTTCGTTAAGATGCCGGTCTGGAGACCGGCGTTCCTTAAAATACAATTTCCTATACGATTAAATTAGGCGGCGTTGCCGCAATTTTTTTTGGAGTGCGCAGGCTTGACTGCGCTTTGATTTGCGACGGCCTGTCCACCATAAATTCACAGCGACGGTGGAAGTCGCCTCTTACTGCGCTCCGCTTAGTTTAAAAGCGGCGTCGAGCCACCGCACTCCAAAAAAGCGCATTCGCTCTCATATATGCACAAGTTTGAAATTCCTCAGCACCAAACCAATGGCGTTCCATCTATATAAAGTCCACGCCAAACTATATTGCAAAACGCTTTCCAATTCAAGGGAACCTATGAAAAAACACATCCGGCCTGAATTGCGCCAATATTTTGACGGGACAACAGGATTTACATGATTTCCTTTCTTTGAAAACCGGGCTTTGCCTATTGCATATTCCGATGTAGATTCTATGAACAATGCGGGCAATGCCTGCCTTAGCGGAGTTTCAGCGCATATGAACATCCTTCTCATAGAAAAAGATCCGGGCTCAATCCGGAAGATTACGGAGTTCCTTCAGGGGATACTTGACGAACAAAGCCAGGTTTTCCAATCGGAATCCGTTTCATCCGCGCTAGAAATACTTTCCCGAGTGAAGATTGACGCCGTGCTTATCGACCTTGACACGCCGGTAAAGTCGGATTCCGAGATTCTTTTGAAAATAAAACTTCAATTCCCCTTCCTGCCATTCATCGCCCTGACATCTTTCGACGACATTGAATTCGATATCGGCGACTGCGGGATAGAGGTGAGCACCTTCCTATATAAACACAGGCTGAACGGCAGGATTCTACTGAAGACTTTCCAGAGGGCCATCGAACACCAGCAGCTTATTTCCCAGCTTCAAAACCACCGGATTGAGCTTGAGCGCTCGAACAGGGATCTTGAAAAGTTTTCATATGCCGTGTCACACGATCTCAGGGAGCCGCTACGCTCAATTTCCGGGTTCATCCAACTTCTTTCAAAACGCTATCACGGCTCCCTGGACGCAAATGCGGACCATTATATTGAACGGCTGAATTCCGCCGCCGGCAGGATGCAGGACATGATAACCCATGTTCTGGAATACTCCAGGATAAACACCAATACCGAACTTTTCAAAATGGTCGACTGCGGTGAAGTCCTCCATCACGCACTTGGAAATCTCGAGGTTGCAATCGCGGAGTCTGGCGCAAAAATAACCTATGACAAACTGCCTTCCGTTTACGCAGATTTCCTTCAGCTCATGCGCGTGTTCCAGAATCTCATCGCAAATGCGATAAAATTCTCGTCCAACGGCAAAAACACCCCGGTAATCCATGTCGGAGTCGGAAAAATCGTAGATTTTTATGAATTTTATGTGAAAGACAACGGAATCGGGATTGACTCGAAATATTTTGACAGGATATTTATAATATTCCAAAGACTTCATAAGGAGACAGAATATCCGGGTCATGGAGTCGGACTTGCAATGTGCAAGAAAATAGTCGAGAGACATGGAGGCACAATCAGAATTGACTCCATTCCGGGCGAAGGAGCGACATTCTATTTTACAATACCTGAAAAAAGGAAGGATTTGAACAATGTCAATTGAAAACAAAAACCGGAAATTGATCCAGGTTTTCATGGTTGAAGACAATCCGGACGACATAGAGCTCACCCTTGAAGCTTTCAAGGAAAGCAACAGGGAGTTCAATGTGAATGTCGCACAGGACGGAATCGAAGCCATGAAATATCTCCGGCAGGAGGACGAATTCACACACCGCCCCCATCCGGACCTGATCCTCCTCGACCTCAATATGCCGCGCATGAACGGTTTTGAAGTTTTGGAAGCGATAAAAAACGATGAAAAACTCAAGGACATCCCAGTTGTTGTGCTGAGCATCTCCCAGAGCGAAAACGATATGGCGAAAGTCAAAAACCTCCATGCAAAAGCCTATATAGTAAAGCCGACCGGACTGGACGGCCTCTTTGAGATAATCAAGAGACTGGTCGAAATCGTCGAAGAGAAGGAATAAGTTGATGCTGGTTTTGCGTGCGATTCAAACTCTCAATACATAGAACCGTAAAATAAAGACATTAGGAGCCGTTTATGTTGAATTTTCACATTAGTCCTTCTGAATCTATGGCAAAGGATCGGGTACGTGAAACTCAGGTGCTTGCACAGCAGGCCTCCTCGGAAAACCAGAAATTGAAGGATGACCTTCACCATCTCACGATAATCGTGGAGGCGATGTGGAACCTTCTCAAGGCGAAAACCGGCACACCAGATGAAGACCTCAGGAAACAGATCACGGAAGTGGAATTTGAAAAGGCGAAAGCCCACACTAACATGACCGTCAAATGCAAAAACTGTTCGCGCCCGGTTTCAATAAAAACCAAGACATGCCTGTTCTGCGGAGAAAAACTCGAGACCAGGGAAATTTTCCCGCTGTAGCTTCGCAATTCACCGCTAAAACCCCGGCTCCGCTGGGGAAGACCGGCATGGTTTCCCTTCTGCGGAAACAGCCTCCGCAACTGCATCACGCAAAAAATTCCAATTCTATTGAGCTGATTTCGAAACGCGAAAAGATTGTGGTACAGGCGTCTCGCCTGTTTTTTAAGAAGAAAGAAATTAAGGACAGGCGAGACGCCTGTACCACATTAAAGAGTTGCGGCGCTTTGACCGTCTAGCTTAATAAGCGGGTAAGAAAACCCGCCCTCCGTTGGTTTTGCTTAAGCCACAGGGGATTTTGAAATTGCCCCTATTTGTTGTCCGCCTCTCTTTGTTTTACAGCGGAAGCGATGTAGAGTTGTCCGTCTCAGACAAGAAGAGAGAAGCTGAGCCACACTGCGGGATTAGTCCGCAGAAGACAAGGAAAAGTTCCAGTGAGACCGATTAATTTGTTTATTTTTTTAATTTAGAACTTGTACTAAATCGCAATCAAATAGCACGGCAACGGAGTGCCGTGGCTACAGAAAATCCGGGCTGTAGCCGCGGCACTCCGTTGCCGCGTTCCTTTCCCGATGAATGCAATTCGGTATTGTCTGTGATTTGGGATCTGGAATTTGTCATGTAAAACGTAAATGCTGCTTGCCACTTTGAGCGGCTAACAGAATCAAGCCTCAGGTTCTGCCGGAGGCAGATGACTTTTAAGGTTCCCATGAAAATAGCGCGTATCATACTCGGACTGTCTCTGGACAAGGCCTTTGATTATCTGATTCCCCTGGAGCTTGAATCACAGGTTCACACGGGAATACAGGTTTACATTCCTTTCGGGAAAAGCCAGAGGCGCGGCTATGTGGTCGGCGTAAAAGACGATTCTGCATATCCCGTCGAAAAACTCAAAAAAATCGACAGCGTCTGTGAAGTCCACCCGAAAATACCTGAAAATCTACTGAACCTCGGCAAGTGGATTTCCGAATACTACTGCTGTTCACAGGAACAGGCCGTTCGCGCACTTCTCCCGAGTGCCGTCCGCAGCGGGAAAATCAAAAGAAAAAACATCAAACTCTATTATCTTGTCTCCCCGGATGAGGCGCAAAAATACATTTTTGAAAAAGGGAAAAAACATCCTGCACAGGTGAAGATACTTCAGATGCTGCTCCAGCATCCCGGCACATCCTATGAGTTCATGAAAAGGGAGACCGGGGCGGGCAGAGGCGTGATAACCGCCCTATTGAAGGAAAAACTCATCCTTGAGGAAAACAAGGAGGTCTACAGGGATCCGTTTGCCGGAGCGGAATTTGTGCAGTCGTGTGCGCCGGACCTGACGGAAGAACAGAAAGAGGCGGTGTCCAAAATAAACGGGATGATGTCATCAAAATCTCCGAAACCCCATACCCTCCTCCTTTACGGCGTGACCGGCAGCGGAAAAACCGAAGTTTACCTGCAGGCGATAAAGACCGCATTGTCACTTGAAAAGGATTCAATCGTCCTTGTCCCGGAAATTTCACTGACTCCGCAGACAATCGAACGCTTCCGTTCACGTTTCGGAGACATGGTGAGCGTACTTCACAGCTCACTGAGCGACGGTGAAAGGTTTGACGAGTGGACAAGAATCCACCGCGGACAGGTGAAGATCGTGGTCGGTGCGAGATCCGCACTTTTCGCACCCTTCAATAAACTCGGGCTCATCATTGTGGACGAGGAACATGAAAACTCATATAAGCAGGATGAGGCTCCGCGCTATCACGCCAGGGATGTGGCCGTAATGCGAGGCCTCATGGAAAAAGCGGTCGTCATCCTCGGTTCGGCAACACCGTCATTCGAATCGTACAACAACGCCATTTCCGGAAAATACGCAATGATGATCCTTTCAAAAAGGGTTGATCACTGTGTAATGCCGAAAATCAGGATTGTTGACATGCATGTTGAGGCCCTGAAAAGCGAAGGCAAAATTTTTTCCGGCGAACTCGTCAATGAGATCCGGAACCGGCTGGACCGCGCAGAACAGACCATAATTTTCCTCAACCGAAAAGGGTTTGCGACAAAAATGGTCTGTCAGAAGTGCGGTTTCGTCGCAATGTGTTCCGAATGTTCGGTGACATACACGTATTCCAGGAAGAGGGAGAGCCTCTCATGCCATCTCTGCGGCGCGGTAATCCCCGCACATAAAAGCTGTCCGGACTGCAAGGACGAGAAAATCCGGTACAGCGGCATCGGCACCGAAAAAATCGAATCGATATGCGCCGGACTTTTCCCGCACGCCGGAATAGCAAGGATGGATTCCGACACAATGACCTACAAGAATTCCTACGAGAAGGTCCTCCGCGAATTCCGCAAAGGCAAAATCGACATCCTCATAGGAACCCAGATGATCGCGAAGGGTCTTGATTTCCCGAACGTCACGCTCGTCGGCATAATCAACGCCGACCTCAGCCTCCATATCCCCGATTTCAGGGCCGAAGAACGCACATTCCAGCTTCTCACGCAAGTCGCGGGTCGCTCGGGACGCGGCGATGTGCCCGGCGAAGTCCTTGTCCAGACTTACACCCCGCAAAACATCGCCATCCAATGCTCAAGGACAAATGATTTCCCGAAGTTCTACAATGAACAGATGGCCGTAAGAAAGACGCTCAACTTCCCCCCCTGCTCCCATCTGACAGCCGTCCATTTCCGCGGCCCCGACGAGAGCCAGGTTGCGAAGTTCGCAGACGAGTTCCTGGACAAACTCCGCCCCTCAATAAACTCGGGAATCAAGATAGGCGGCCCCATTCCATCACCTGTCTCCAAGGTTAAAAGCAAATTCCGCTATCTGATAATCTTCCGTGGTGAACGCATGAAGGGATTCAGGGAGGCGTTACGGGAACAGATTCTCCACACGAAACGCACTAAGGACATCGAGGTTTACGCCGATGTGGACGCGGTCAACATGATGTGAAATTCAGATTTTTCCATGTACATGCAAAAATCTGAATAAACAATAAAAATATTGCAAACTCTGATTTCCATAGCAAATTATGGCCTGAAATGGAAACCGTGTAAGAGTATTAAAGTTAAATTAAATCTGACGACCGACGACTAACGACTGTCGACTAAACAAACTGGATACTATTATGAAAAGCCGTGTAGCTGAACATATTGCCGTACTGCCGAAAAGCGGAATACGCGATTTCTTCGAACTTGTGAACTCAATGGGAAGCGACGTGATCTCGCTCGGGATAGGCGAACCCGATTTCGTCACGCCCTGGCATGTCCGCAAATCTGTGATATCCGCAATGGAAAAAGGACGCACTGGCTATACTTCAAACCTCGGAATGCTTTCCCTGAGGGAGGAAATATCCATTTACGTGGACAAGTATTACAATGTCAAATATGACCCGAAGACGGAATGCATCATAACCGTCGGGGTAAGCGAAGCGCTCGACCTCATTCTCCGCGCCATAATCACACCGGGAGACGAGATCATCTACCATGAGCCCTGCTACGTCTCATATTCCCCTGAAATCAGGATGGCGCACGGAGTTCCGGTTCCCGTGGTCACGAAGGAGGAAAACAGTTTCGCCCTGGATCCGAAGGATTTCGAGAAAGCCATAACGCCTAAGACCAAGGCAATACTCCTCAATTTCCCGTGCAACCCGACCGGTGCGTCCCTCACTCCGGAAAATGTCCGTGAAATTGCGAATATCGCAATCAAGCACGATCTCATCGTCATAACCGATGAAATATATTCCGAACTCACTTATGACGGAAACCATGTTTCAATCGCATCCATGCCTGGAATGAGGGAAAGGACGATTTTCCTCCACGGTTTTTCAAAAGCCTATGCGATGACAGGGTTCCGCATGGGATATGCGTGCGGTCCGGCCCACCTGATTGACGCAATGATGAAAATCCACCAGTATTCCATGCTCTGCGCTTCAATCATAGCGCAGGAAGCCTCCATTGAAGCCCTCCAGCACGGCAGGGGTGAAATGGAGAAAATGAAAGCGGAATATTGCAGGCGCCGGAACATGATTGTCAAAAGACTTAATGAAATCGGACTGAAATGCGTCATGCCGAAAGGCGCTTTCTATGTATTCCCGAATATCACCTCCAGCGGACTCAGCTCCAAGGAATTCGCAACACGCCTCCTTCAGGAGGAAAAAGTCGCGGTTGTCCCGGGAACAGCCTTCAGCGAATTCGGAGAAGGATACGTCCGTTGCGCCTACGCAACCTCTTTCGAGAACATCGAAGAAGCGATGAACCGGATCGAGAAGTTCGTCAAGAAGATAAAATGAGCGGATGCTCATTTTATATGCGAATGCTTGCTGATTTATATATTTTTCAGAAAACAGAGTTTTCTTGAAAAATATATATTATGTGCATATATTGTGTACATTTAAGGAGACTACCCATGAAGCAATTGAGCGTAAGGGAGGCAAGAGCGCAGTTTTGCACGCTGATTGATGCGATTTCGCATGGGGAAACTGTTGTCATCACACGTCACGGCAGAAAAATTGCCGGGTTATTCCCTCTTCATGATGCGAAAAAGAAACTTCCCTCAATGAAGAAATTCCGTGAAAGCATTAAAATCAGCGGGGATTCCCTGAGCAAGACTGTGATAAACCAGCGCAACGAGGAAAGGTACTGAGTTTTTCCCTGTGGGAAAAATGCACCCCAATGCGCGTTGCCAGACGGATCCGACAAAGTATGGCGTTTTCGATGAAAACGCCTCCTGAGCCAGTTTCATCGAAACTGGCATACTTAAAACATTGCAAAAACATTTGCCATAATTTTTCGTAAGGGGCTGAGAAATGTTCTATGCCGACACATCCATCGTTGTCGCCTACTATTGTACTGAAGAAAAAAGCGCTGAAGCTGAAAAGTTAATCACAGGTTCTGATGATGTTGCAATAAGCATGCTTGCAGAACTTGAATTCCATTCCGCCCTGTCACGCAAGGTCAGGGAAAAAGCCCTGACAAACAAGGATGCCCGCAGGATATCCTCTCAGTTTGAACTTCATTTGAAAGGCGATTATTTCACCTTGTTGCAGATTGAAGCGTCCCATTATGCGATAGCAAAAAATTGGATTTCCGGTTTTGACACCAATCTCAGGACTTTGGACGCGCTGCACCTCGCCATCGCGTTCTCCAGAAACATTCCCATCGCCACCTCAGACAGGAGCCTTGCGAAATCCGCAGATGCGCTGGGAGTCTCCGTAAATCTCATTTGAACTCGCACCATTTTTGCAATCAGCTCAGCAGCCTCTGCACAAGACGGACGGCTTCGACTGAATCTGTGGCATAGCCGTCGGCGCCGATTTCATCTGCGTAATCCTGTGTCACCACTGCGCCGCCGATTATGTATTTCACGTTTTTGAATCCGTGCTTCCGGCTTTCATCAATAATGGTTTTCATCTGCGTCATGGTAGTTGTCATCAGTGCGGAAAGGCCGACAATCTCGGCACCGGATTTCTTCAATGCCTGAACAACCGCATCGGCTCCGACATCCTTTCCGAGGTCCACCACTTCAAACCCGTAGTTCTTCAGCATCAGGGCGACAATGTTTTTGCCTATGTCGTGAATATCTCCCTTGACGGTGGCAAGAATTATCCTGTGTTTCTTTTCCTGCTTGCCATGAACTTCATTCTTCTTAAGATGCGGTTCTAGAAAATCAAACGCCGCCTTCATGGCTTCCGCACTCATTATAAGCTGTGGCAGGAAATATTCCCTTTTGTCGAAAAGTTCACCGACCTTGTTGATTGCCGGAATAAGGTTTTCGTCAACTATCGTCTTGGCGGGACGGCCTTCGCCCAGCGCCTTTTCGACATATCCGCAGATATGGTCTGTGTCACCAGTAAGAACAGCTTTGTAAACCTGCTCCGAGTTGGTAAGAGTCTGGTTCTGTTTTTCTGCGGATTTCGCAGCTTCGGAGGAAACCTGGAATTTCGATATGTAATTGCGGCATCCCTTGTCACGGACGGTCAGGACATCGGAAGCATATTTTACGGACATCAGTTCGACCCCGTCCGGATTTGCGATTGCAAAGGTGAGTCCTCTTGAAATTGCCATTGCCAGAAACGCGGAATTCACCCATTTCCTTTCCGGAAGGCCGAATGACACATTTGAAAGGCCGAGCACGGTGCTGAATCCGTTATGCGAGCCCCACTCGACCAGTTTCAGGGTCTCTTTCGCGGCTTCCTGGCTGGCGGAAACTGTCATGACAAGTCCGTCCAGGACGACATCGTTTTTTGTGAAACCGTATTTCTTCGCTTCGGCCATGATTTTCTTGACGTATTCCACCCGGCCCTCGGCTTTATCTGGAATGTTATTGTCACCGAGAGGGAGAAGTATGAACATCGCCCCGTATTTCGCCGCAATGGGGAGAAGCTGTTTCATTTTCTCCTTTTCGCCGGAAATGGAATTTATGAGGGCGCGTCCCGGATAAATCCGCAGTGCGGCTTCAATCGCCTCCGGCTTTGAAGAGTCCACGCAAAGCGGCAAATCTGAAACATGGGTGAGGAGTTTTACTATCGCAGACAATATGGCTTTCTCGTCGATCCCAGGCATTCCGGCATTCACGTCCAGTATGTCCGCACCCTTCTGTTTCTGCTCAACGGCGAAGCGTCGGACTTCCTTGAATTTGCCGGCCTTAAGTTCTTCCTGAAGAAGTTTTTTACCGGTGGGATTTATTCTCTCGCCAATTATTTTAAGAGGCTGGCTGCTCGAAAGGAAAACTGTTTTTCTCGAACTGCTAAGCGCGCTGAGCGATAAGATAGAAGGTTTTTCAGGATTCAACCCTTTGACTGCCGCCTTAAGTTTTTTTACGTATTCAGGTTTTGTACCGCAGCAGCCACCGATGAGATTCACCCCGGCCTTTACAAACGCCGGCCCGAATGATGCGAATTCATCGGCATCCATGTCGAACACGGTTTTCCCTTTTAAAAGTTTCGGAAGTCCGGCATTGGGCTTGGCGAGGATTGGAACAGTCGCAAAAGGTTTCATCCCAATAATGATGGAAAGCATGCCCTGGGGCCCGACCGAACAATTGCATCCGACTGCGGAAGCACCAAGACTCTGGAGAGTTACGAGTGCGGTTTCGGGTGTGGTTCCGGTGAGGGTCTGTCCCTCGGCGGTAAATGTCATTGAAACAATCACCGGCAGATCACAGATCTCTTTTATGGCGATCAGCGCGGCCCTCGCTTCCTGTATATCCATCATGGTCTCGATTACAAACAGGTCCACTCCGCCTTTCAGGAGGCCTGTCGCCTGTTCCCTGAAAATATCCACGGCCTCTTCAAATGGAAGATCCCCGAACGGTTCTACGAAAGTTCCGGTCGGACCGATATCTCCGATTACGAGTTTGTCTTTTCCGGCGGCCTCACGTGAAATCAAAGCAAGTTTCCTGTTGATTTCCTCGGCTTTATCCGACAGTCCGAATTCTTTTAATTTGAGCCTGTTTGCCCCGAAAGTGCAGGTGTAAACGGCATCTGAACCGGCCTTGAAATAGTTTTTTTGAACGGATATGAGTTTTTCAGGATTCTCAAGCACCCAGAGTTCCGGACATGCGCCCTGTGGCAGTCCGGCATCCTGAAGTTCCGTACCGGTGGCCCCGTCCAGAATGAGAACTTTATCCTTTAGCAGATTATTAAACTCTTTTATTGTCATGACCTTTTAATCTTCCTGAATTAAAACCCAATAATCCAACAATCCATATAATCCGTCATCCTTCGGGATGACTGTGAATATTTCGTTGATACTGTATTCCCTTTTTCCTCTTAAACAAAAATCATATCCTTCAAATTGATTTAATAAACCCAAGGATTGCAGTCTCTTTTCCAAATCCCTGTATTGCTTTCTTGTGCTTATTCCGATTACACAATCAACATATCCGTATTCCTGAATCTTCTTGCCGCCTTGTCCTGAACGTAAAGGGAGACAGTGGCTCCGCCGGTGAAAACAACATCTTCTCTTATTGATCCAAGTCCTTCCGCAACGGTTTTCAGCATGGTAAACGGATCATTCATTTCCTGAGCCTCCCGGAAAGTTCATCCTGTGCAATCTTTATTTCACGGGCTCTCCCGACCCTGATTGCATCAATGAGCGCAAGCATCTCATAAAGCTCGTTGTCTCCTGCCACTGCTTCCGGAACGGTGCGGTATAACGGCTCGACAGCCAATCCCCTTGCCTCCCCGAATTCAAATGGCCAGACATACACGTCATGCTTGTCCGCCACGATCACTTTCGAGAGAGGAGGAGCCGAATGCGCGGTAGGAATCCCCCTTGTTTCGGTTCCCATTTCCACAGGAAAAACATATTTCATCCCATAGAAGAGGAATTCGAGCATGGCGCTGCAGTTTGGGTTCCTCTCAGGCGTGTCCGATGTGGGAGGCAGCAGAAGACCAACCTGTTCCAGCCTTTTTATACCCACATACACCTCAGTTACGCTAATCTTTGCGAAATGCGCAATCTTCGGTATAGGCCAATCCCTGTGGAGAAAAATCTTTAACCAGATGACAATATCCTGCGATTTCATAAGAACCCCTAAAAATAGTTATTATTTGTTCCACATAATGAATAATATAAGCATTATTATATACATTTCAAGTATTATTATTCATTTTGTATAATAGTTATGAAAGGTAAGCCGCTAATACCGTTCCAGGCTATTGACATAGGTTTTCCCCACATACGAACCAGCGTCGCAGTTTTTCTGCACCCAAGACACGGGCGACATTCGTAAAAACGGCATCGGGGAGACCCAAAGCCCTCTTGATCCTTATGTCTCGCTCCAGGATGCCAGGGATACGATTCAGTTCGCGAACTTTTGCACAGCCAAGTTCTTTCAGTGCGAACCACGCAGTAACCGGCACTGGATAGTCGCTGCCGTGGATCAGCTTTTCCACAACATCCTGCTCGCGTAGCAACTTTGGAATCCAGCGCGTACGCCCAGGAGTGCAGAACGCAGCAGTATCGCCCCAGCAGTTGGGATACTTTCGGGCCAAAGCACAAAACTCATCAATCCAATGGTCGTCAAATATGCCACTCCTCGTCCCTGAATGAGCCATTATCACCGTAACTCCGAGATCCAACGCCGGACGCAGCGTTTCTGGATTACCAAGCTCCGGACGGATGACCGTAACCGTGTGTTCACCGCCGGTATGCACTATCAGCGGCATCTTCCTGGCAGCCAGCAACTCAAAAATTGCGGTGCATCGCCTGTCACAGGGATCCATCCCCTGGGAGTTCGGCAACCATTTCATTGCCACGGCACCTCGCTCGATACAGCGCTCAGTCTCGTCAAGAGCATCTCGGCGGTAGGGATGTACTGACATTGCAGGCAGATATCTGCCGCGCATGGATTCGCGTTCCGCACAGGCAAAGACATAGTCATTAGGCACGTAAAGCTCGGAGTTTTGCACCTCACCGTTCTCGGAGTATATGTGGTCATGGGCGTAGATTACAACGGCATTCAAGGCGCCGTTGGCAACAGCGGAACTCACCTCACGGTCGAGAATCTCAAGATACTCCTGGTCCAGCCTTCCTGTTTTATGGGCGTTATAGATACCGAGCATCCAGCGCATCATTCTGAACATCACCGAGTTGAACTTGCGCGACGACACACTGCATCCCGTGCCACCGTGTCCAAGCCCTGCGAGATGGATGTGCGCATCAATCACCGGTAACGATATCTGAGTTGAAGGAATTTCGTCTTTCATATTGCCCGAAGGCGGACCTTATTAGAGTTTTGATCAGCATATCCTACAATTAAAAACCAAAATAACCATATGAACTGGCAAATCCACCGTTTTACAATAACTTATGGCTTTTGTTTATGAAACCTATAAACTATTAATTTATAAAATCAAAAAACTATGGAAAACAAAACCGAAATCTTAGAATTGGAAAATAAACTGAACAGTTTCAATCTCAAAGAAAGGGAAGCATCCCTTCATTCTCTGAGGCTGATGCTCGGCGACGGCAAAATTGAATTGAACCAGGAAAAACAGGAAGTTAACCTTCACTGCCATACCTTTTTCTCTTACAACGGATACGGTTATTCCCCTACATACATCGCCTGGTGGGCCAAGAAGTACGGACTATTTGCAGCAGCCACAGTTGATTTTGACGTCCTTGACGGGGTGGATGAATTTCTCAAAGCCGCCTGGGGCCTCAATCTCCGACCCTCCACTGGAATAGAGACGAGGGTTTTCATACCCGAACTTGAAAGCAGCGAAATAAATTCTCCCGGCGAACCTGGAATTTCATACCACATGGGATTTGGTTTCATCTGCTCCGCCGTCCCGAAAAAATCCCAGCCCTACCTTGAAAAGCTCCGGTCAAGCGCATCTGCCCGCACAAGGGAAATAGTCCGAAAAGTAAATGAATATCTTGATGCTGTCACAATTGATTTCGACACCGAAGTCGTACCCTTGGCTCCATCAAGAAATGCAACGGAAAGACATGTATGCTCTGCGTATTTCGCAAAAGCCGGGAATATTTTCCCGGATGCCGTGCGGCGAATTTCATTCTGGTCTGAAAAACTGAAGACACCAGCCGATAAAATAATGAAAATAATAAATGATCCCGTACAGCTTCAGAATCTCATCCGCGCAAAAACAATGAAGATGGGAAGCGCCGGATACGTCAAACCGGACTCTCAATCTTTTCCTGCCCTGGCAGAGATGAATAAATTCATCATGGAATGCGGGGCTGTCCCTGTCCTGACCTGGCTCAACGGCGAGTCCGACGGCGAGAAAGATCCCGAAACGCTGATTGACCTCCATATCAAATACGGGGCGGCGGCGGTCAACATAATTCCCGACAGGAACTGGAACCTGCCGGATCCCGAACAGCGGAAGAAAAAGATCCACGAGCTTCACCGTTTCATAGAGGCGGCCAAAAAGAAGGACATGCCGATTCTTGTCGGAACCGAGATGAATGCGCCGGGACAGTGCCTTGTCGATAATTTTTCATGTGATGCCCTTAAACCATACATCAATGATTTCATTGACGGCGCCGCTGTTTTCTTCGCGCACACCCTTCTCCAGCACGCCGGTATGGGGCTCTTGAGCAGCTGGGCATCTGCGAATTTCGCAAACAGGAGGGAGCGGAATGAGTATTACGCAAATATTGGAAAAGCCTGCACTCCGGCAGCCCTTGACAGAATAGCATACTGCGGACCCGAAATGTCAAAGGAAAAAGTTCTTGAAGCAATACTCCCGAAATGATTGGACTGTTTTGTAAATTGCAATATTCAGTAATTTGAAGTCAAAGAGAACGGCAACAGAGTGCCGTTGCTACAATAAATCCAATCTGTAGCCGCGTCACTCTGCTGACGCGTTATTTCAACTCTTTACCAGGGCCACAGGCGGGAATGCCTGTGCTACTTTAAAACAGGAGGGTTTTTTGAAATGAAAAATATCATTATTTTCTTGACAATATTCATATTTGCCACCGGTCTTCTCGCACAGGATACCGGGCTTATCAAATATGTTCCTGGAGATGTCGACGGATTTGGACAGGTGAACATAAAAGAGATTGCCACAAACCCAAAATTCAGGGATTTTGTCGAGACAAACCAGGATCCTAAATTCAACCAGTTCAAAGACAATCTGAAATTAAACGGCATTGATATATACAATGCTTTCAGTTCCGGTGTGTTTTATTTCAATTCCAAAAGCAAAAAAAGTGGAGCTGTCCTGAAAACCAGCATCAATGAGAGCGCCTTTAATTCCATGCTGGCAAACAATAAGAACAATGAGGGCAGACAGGTCAATAAAACCGTGGCAAACGGCAAAACTGTATATTCAATTGACAATGCTGGCAAAAAATCCTCGTTTATCTATCTCAACCCAGACATAATCGGGATTTCCGAACTTCCTGAAGATGTAGCCGCATTGGCTTCAATGACCGAAAAAAGTTCTGCGGCATCCAACGCTAAGCTGATGGATTATTCGGCAAAAACAAACAAGAACTCGATAATCTGGGCTGTTTTTGATGCAAAAGACAGTTTTGCAGGAACGCACCAAGATAATCCGAAAGGTAACAAGGGAATGCAACAGCTGTTTCCGATTGACAACATCCGGGGCGGATTCATGAATTTGAATTTAACCGGACAGAACAAAGATAATCTCAATATTGATGCGCACATCAACTGCAAGGATAAAAACAAAGCTCAAATGCTGACAATGTTGTTTCAACCGATGGTAATGTCTTACATTAGCGTGATTGCACAGGGGAACAACCAGCTTAATGATGCGCTTATGGATGCAATCAAGTTTTCCAACGAAGGCAATGACATTGTAGTGAAAGCCGATATAAGTTCCGCATTGCAGGAACAATTGAAAACTTCGGCTCTGAACGCCTCCTCCAATCCGTTCCAGCCCCAGATTCAAGGGGCCAAGAGGAAAAA
>CAMCYE010000081.1 GCA_945883805.1 Victivallis vadensis
ATAGATCCCCTACTTTTCCGCCCAGTCAAACAGCGTCGGCTGGCTGGTCTTACCCTTCTTGGACTTCCTCTCCTTGCCTGTCTCGTGGTGTTCGGCAAGCGCAGGCTGTCCGGCTTCCGCCATTGAGTTATTCTCGAGATTCTCAAGTATCTCATTTGCCCTGGCTATGACTTCCTTCGGCAGTCCTGCGAGTTTCGCAACATGGATTCCGTAGCTTCTGTCGGTGGCGCCGGGAAGTATCTGTCTGAGGAAAATAATCTGGTCTCCATATTCCTTCACTGCGACATTGTAGTTCTTGACACCCCGGCATGTAATTGCGAGTTCGGTGAGTTCATGGTAATGGGTCGCAAAAAGCGTGCGCGACATGGCCGTAGGCGAGTCATGGAGATATTCGGCGACCGCCCACGCAATGCTTATTCCGTCAAAAGTGCTGGTGCCACGTCCGATCTCATCGAGGATTACAAGGCTCTTCCTTGTCGCATGGTTGAGAATGTTCGCCGTTTCAAGCATCTCCACCATGAACGTGCTCTGCCCGCGCGAAATGTCGTCCACGGCCCCGACCCGGGTGAATATCCTGTCGACCAATCCGATTTTCGCACTCTGCGCCGGTATGTAGGAACCTGTCTGCGCAAGAAGTACGAGAAGGGCGACTTGGCGGATGTATGTTGATTTTCCGGCCATGTTTGGTCCGGTGATTATCATGATCCTGTTTTCGTCGCCGTCCAAGAACGTGTCATTCGGCACAAAACGCTCCTCTTTCATTGTGGCATCGAGGACCGGATGCCGTCCCCCCCTGATGTCAAGCGTCTCATCGTCTGAAATGACGGGCCTGCAGTAATTATATTTCCGCGCGCATTCCGCGAAGCTCGCAAGTGCGTCCGTTGCCGCAAGTGATGCCGCCGTTTCAAGTATCCTAGAAGTGAAGGAAACTGCGTGCTCACGGAGTTTCTGGAACAGTTCATATTCCAGCGCCTTCGACTTATCTTCGGCCCCAAGAATCTTATTTTCCATCTCCTTCAGTTCAGGAGTGATATAACGTTCACCGTTGACGAGTGTCTGTTTCCGAATATAGTCGGCGGGAGCGTTGACGATATTGCTGTTGCTGATTTCGA
The DNA here is from genome assembly GCA_945883805.1 of Victivallis vadensis. GTDB lineage: Bacteria > Verrucomicrobiota > Lentisphaeria > Victivallales > GWF2-50-93 > GWF2-50-93. The sequence continues at coordinate 1,113 of CAMCYE010000081.1, forward strand.
TATAGTAGCCGAAGACGTTGTTAAACCTGATCTTGAGGGATTTTATTCCGGTGCGCGCCTGTTCCTTCACCTGCAGTGCGGCAATCCAGTTCTTGCCTTCCGACGCGGCCCTGCGGAGTTCGTCCAACTCGGAACTGCAACCTTCGCGAATGATTCCCCCGTCACTTATGGCGGTTGGCGGCTCATCACCTATTGTCCTGTTTATCTCCGAGACGAGTTCCGGCAGTTCATGCAGTTTATTGCGAATTTCGCAAAGCAAAGGCATGTCAAAACCGCCGAGAAGATTTTTAATGTCGGGGATGGATTCAAGGCTTTTTGAGAGGGCCGCCATATCGCGGGCGTTTGCGCTTCCGATATTGAGGCGGGAGATGATGCGTTCCAGGTCGCGGACGGAATTTATGACTTCCCTAAGTTCGGCAAGTGTCGCCGGATCATCCTTGAAAGCCGAGACCGCATCGAGGCGCGCGATAATCGCATCTTTGTCAAAAAGCGGACGTACCAGCCATTCCCTGAGAAGTCGGCTTCCCATCGGGGTGGCTGTCTGATCCAGTACATGGAGAAGAGTCCCCTCTTTTTTCCCTCCCGGCATCGGATCTACAAGTTCGAGGTTTCGCTGAGACACAGAGTCGAGAATCATGAAATTGCTGTTGCTGTAAGTCTTGAGGAGACGGATATGTCCGGCTTCCTGACGCAGGTTTTCACAGGCATAATGCAGGACGGCGCCCGCTGCGGATACTCCGAGCTTCATATTTCTGCAGCCGAATCCGTCAAGGGATGCGACCTTGAAATGGCGTTTGAGGAATTCGGTTGCGGTGTCGAATGCAAAAGTCCAGTCTTCAAGAGGCGTCCAGAGAATGTTCCCGGAGGAGCGGGGATGCGAATCCTTCTCCTTCCACTCGTTCAGGATGGATTCGGGGACGAGGCATTCCGCGGCGCGGATCCGGTGAAGCTCGGTCTCTAGTTCCTCACGATTCTGGACTTCGGTCGTCCTGAAATCACCAGTACTGATGTCGACAGAGGCCAGTCCATAGACACCCTTGTTGAATGAAAGGGCGGCAAGATAATTATTTTTCCCCGGTGTCAGAATACACGAGTCGGTGACAGTTCCCGGAGTGATGACTCTGGTTATTTTCCGTTTGACGATTCCCTTTGCAAGGCGTGGATCCTCGACCTGTTCCGCTATGGCAACCTTGATTCCGGCCTCTAAAAGCCGTGGCATGTAGTTCTCAAGGGCGTGATATGGGATTCCGCACATCGGCGTGCCGGCGCGCTTGGTCAGGGTTACATCCAGGATCGGGGCTGCGAACTTCGCATCTTCGAAGAAAAGCTCGTAAAAATCGCCGAGGCGGAAAAGCAGGATGACGTCTTTCGGAAGCCCGTCCTTCATCTCGCGGTACTGCCGCATCATAGGTGTCAGATTGTCGTTCATAGGCGTGTAATATAAAACCGGAAGAATAAACCACCAAGGCACAAAGACACAAAGGGGAAATAAAAGTGGCTTAAGAATTTAAACACAGCGGCTTAAATAATTGCGCATTTCGCGGCGCGGAGTTTTGGCTTATGGCACGGAGCGAGGAGGAAAAATACCCACAGCGGTCTTTGACCGACAAGCGACAAAGCCAGAAGACAAAAGAACCGCCGCCCGGAGGGTTGCCCGCAGAAGCCCCCTCTGGCCGCGTTGCTCCTCATTCACAGACCGCAGGGGTATGCTCACTCGTCGCGTCTTGCCATAGAGGGCTTCTGCAGACAACGAAATGCGCAATTATTTAAGTCGCTGTGTATAGATGCAGGTTTAATTTTCATAAGCGTTAAGCTGGGCAGTTTGAGTTCAAAAGCAGGGTAACTCTCGATGAGAGCACCTCCAAGAAGCCGCGCTCATCGAGCGCTGGCCTACTCAAAGCAAGTTCAAATATTACAAAATAAGCTTAACGCTTGGACTGAAGGGGTAAGCCTTCTTCTTCTCCGCCTTTGGGATACCCGTTCCGCGTCCTTCGACAAGACCCAGCTCCTTTTTCAATTCCCTCCGATAGCATGAGCACTGGATTAATGCATCAACTGTCCTTATATTTAAAGATGAATAACGGCAAACTCAGGATTGAACCGGAGAAACTCTAGACTTGAATTGCGATGTTCGCAATACTGGGGGCAACTCTGTTCCAGCTTCACGACCAGGGGCGGACATGGTGGTGCTCCTGTGAAAATTACAATCTCTGGTCTGTGGACATATGGAGTTTGCACAATTCACAGCACCTCTTCGACCCATATTCATTCACCCATATCCTGCACGGAGTCCTGTTCTGCGGAATACTCGCTTGACTTTTCCCGAAAATTCCGATACTATTGCTATTGTGCATGGCGGTCGGACTGGAGGCGGGCTGGGAGGTTCTGGAGAATTCGCAGTTCATAATCCAGCGCTACCGCGAATCCACAATGGCACTCGGCTACAGCGGCGATTCCGTCATCAACTCAATGGGCGACATACTTTCATGCATTGCGGGTTTCATATTGGCAAGATATCTCGGATTGCGGTATTCAATCGTATTTTTCATAGCCATTGAACTCGTACTTCTTCTCTGGATCAGGGACAACCTGACCTTGAACATATGGTTTTTCATTTAAATAAATTCCCCTTGAATTTATTTAAATGAAAAACTATACCACCGGAACCGTGCTTGCAGGAAGACACTGCCAGCTTCTTCCATGTTTGAAAAAATGTCATGAAATGCGATACTAAGCCCCTTCAATTTTAATATTATACGGGGCGAATGCAATGATGCGTTTTCTGATATATCTCTTTCCGGCGATGATGGACATGATTTTGGGCGCAGTTTTTTTTGTGACTGCGGTCAGATACTCCGAGAGCGGCGCCAGTTCACTGGCAGTGACAGGTGTCATGGCGACCTGGGCTTTTGTTTACTCCCTGGGGTCAGTCGCGGCCGGCCGGGTTGTAACCCATAAGAACGCCGCACGGCTCATTATCATTTCAGGTGCAACCATTGCACTGATCTCACTGGGGTATATTGCCGTCCCCGATCTTGGCATGCAATATCTGTGGACAGCCTTGGTGGGCGTGTCCACAGCGTTTTTCTTCACCCCTTTCCAAGTGTTCATGAAATCACTGGAACACGGAGAGGACGGAGGCGTAGTCAGATCCACCGCACTTTATACTTTTTCATGGAGTTTCGGTATGGCGTGCGGACCTTTTGTCTGCGCTTATGTCTGGCCTAATTTCGGATGGAAATGGTGTTATGCGCTGAACGCGTTCATGGGTCTGGCAATAGCCGTGGGAATATGGAACCTCAATAAACATGCCTGCCAGCATCATGAAACTGCAAATACTGCCGAAAAAACATCTAAGTCCGAAGATTACTCGAACATGCCCGATCTGGCATGGCTAGGCTGGCTGGCTGCCGGCATCGGCTGTACCACCGTTGCCGTGCTAAGATCGCTGTTTCCCGTAAAAGCCGCCATCTTGGAACTGTCCAAAACCGATCAGGGAGTGATCCTCGCCATAGTCAGTTTCAGTCAAGCGTTCACTGCCCTGGCGTTCATTCGCAGCAAATTCTGGATGTACAAACCAGTACCAGTGACATTGTTTTCACTGTCAGGCCTAATTGGATTACTGCTTTTCGGCCTTGGCTCCAAGCCCGAAACATTTTACATGGCGGCATTATTCTACGGCATATACTCCGGAATGTTTTCCTTTTATCTGGTATTCCATTCACTGGTGCATCCGACAAAAAGCTCAAAATATGTCGCGGTCAACGAGGCTGTCGTAGGCATCACCGCAATAATCGGACCGATTGCCGGGGGGATTATAGCGGACAAAACCAACTCCAACATTCCATTTTATCTGGTCGCCATTCTAGTATTGGTGGTCATAGCGGTACAAGTCCGAGTGCAGCATAAGTTTCCCATTAAATTAGATTCAAAGGGGAATTCATTAAAATAAAAACCCATAGCTCACGACGTGTTTATTTTTAATAAAACCTATTGATTCTTTGCTATTCCCAGATTACATTATGGGATTGTGAAAAATAAAAATACTACTGGCAACCATAATATTAAAATACTCCAGCCTGAAGTGTGTTTTATTGCACTTTTCCTGGTATTCGCCCTTATTTTTATTTCTTTCCGCGCCAAATTTGCGGATTATGCCGCTTGGCTACTCGCAATGACTCATGAAATATCGATTGCCCCTGCGAAAACAAACCAGGCCAAAGACCAAGGTTCCCAAGGGCAAACTCAACTCCAACCTCAGGAACAACAAGCCCCAATAAAAATTTCCGCACTGGCACAAATTCCCGCGCCGAAAAATAAAGTTGCGGAACGCATAAATCCGGCTGTCAAAAAGAACCCTGAAATTTCAGACAAACCCGTCAAAGCCAACCTGCCAAAAACCGATATTCCGGCAATTTTCCATACGATCGGCGTTCCTGACTGGAGCCGCCCCGATTTTGCCCCTTTCCCGCCGCTGAGAAAATTTGACGGGACGGCATGGGATGAGGAGAAAACGGAGATAAGGATCGCCACTGACGGTAAAACACTTTATGTTCTCTATCGTGCCTATGATAAGAATCCCGGCGAGGCGATTATCGGCAATTCCAAAACACGAAAACTAAAAGGAATATGGGATACTGACAGTTTTGAACTTTTTCTCATGAAAAGCGGAAATAGCGATTACTACTGCCAATATATCAGCTCCGTAAACGGTAAGGGGCAGACACACTACAATAAGATTGCCAGTAAACCGAATGCCTATCAAAGCGTAACTCCTCCAAAATCGTTCAAGTTTCCGCGATATAGCGCCGAAGAATTTGAATGGGGATTCGAACTTGAAATCAAAATAGCCCTGAGCAATATTGACGTGGACACGCTGAAGGCTGGTGACTCGCTGCTCATGCAAATAGTAAGGAATTACCGGGGGCAGGCTGAAAAAACATCCGTCACATTACAGCTTTTCCCAGCGTATATATATGGGGACAGCCGGTTTGGAATAAATAATCACGACAGGCGGGCTTTTCAGGCGGTACCGGTTAAACGCGACAGATAGCATGTGCGAATGCGTTTGTGCTGTTTTTTGTGGGAATGTGTGATATTGTTGTATGCATCATAAAAATTATTATGAAAGCACATGTCAGAAAATATGGAAAACATAATTGAAATAAGCAACCTTACAAAATATTACGGCAGCTTATTCTGGAAAAAGAAAAAACCGTCTCTTTGCGAGCTCAATCTTGCTGTTCCCGAAGGCTCTATTTTTGGCTTCCTAGGACCAAACGGAGCAGGCAAGACTACTACAATAAAAATTTTAATGAATTTGATCAAGCAATCATCCGGCGAGGCGCTGGTATTGGGGTTCCCGCCTGATAATATTGAGGCGAAACGATTGATCGGTTTTCTTCCTGACGCCCCTGCTTTCAGTCCGTATCTTTCCGCCGCTGAATTTCTTAATATCTGCGCCAAGCTGTTCGGGATCCCGTCCGCCATCCGCAAAAAGCGGATAGCGGAAGTATTGGAAAATGTCAAAATGACCAGGCATGCGAAATCCAAACTCGGCGGATTTTCCCGTGGGATGACTCAAAGAATCGGGATTGCCCAGGCAATCCTCAACAATCCGAAACTGCTGATTCTTGATGAACCGCTGGTAGGTCTTGACCCGCACGGTCGTCAGGAGCTAAAAGATATTATCTTGGACCAGAAGGCCAGGGGCACCAGTGTTTTTTTCTGCAGTCACATCCTGTCGGACGCGGAAAAAATCTGTGACCGGATAGGAATTCTTTTCGAAAGCAGACTGCTGTGCGCCGGACGGCTGGATGAATTGCTCTCGGAGACCGGTTCAAAACTTCACATTAATCCCGGTCGTGACGATATCGTGAAAGAACTTCTGTCGGCAGCCACCGAAACCGTCAAACGTCCTGACGGTGGATGGGAACTCTCATTTTTAAAAAAAGAGGAGACAACGCAAGCTCTTCTGGCAACTAAGGCGAAGTATGGAGATGCGGTCACCATAACCGGTTTCAGGGAAAGTCTTGAAGACTTTTTCTTTAGAAAAATAGAAGAGGCTACTAAGTCAAGATTGGAAGAGACGCTGTAATTAAACAAAAAACTAGAGGAGGAAGACGATGAGAACGATCAATGAAATCATGGCAATTGCCGGTGGAGCATGGCGGATTTTAAGGATGCGCGTAGTTTACGTCCTGATTCTGTGCGTGCTAGTGTTGATTGGAAGCGCATATCGGTATGATGTCCTTTCACTAGGACAGCACAAGGCTCTAATGATAGACGTGTCCCTGATGCTGAATACGCTGGCGGCAATCCTTATAGCTATTTCCGTCACCTTTGAAATATCCAGGGAACTGCGGGAGGGAGTCGCATCCACGCTGTTGTCAAAACCGCTTGGGCGCACCCACTACCTCATAGGCAAACTGGTCGGAATTTCCATTGCCGGCATAATTGTCACCGGTCTGATCACCATCGGATTCTGCATAGTTTTCATTTCGGCTTTTGGCGATAGCGGAATTGGACAGGCGATGCTCATGGGGCATCTTTTAATCATGGCAAGTGTCATTCCGATGTCCGCACTGGCGGTCATGTTTTCCGTACTGGTCCCCGAATCCATTGCTGCCATCGTTACCGTAATCGCGATATGGTTCGCGCATTCTACTCCCGTCCTAAGCAAGATCAATATCCTTTATGGCGGAATTCTTCCCGACCTTAACCTTTTCAATTTAAAAGCCGAAGCCGCCTATAACATGGGAAGCATCAGCTGGGTATACCTGGCACTGGCGCTGGTATGGGGAATTACCTATAGCGTATTCGCAACCTCGCTGGCCAGTCTGGTATTCGGCCACAGAGATCTTAAATAATAAACATAAGGAGAAATAAAAATGAAAAAGTCACTTGTAACTCATATTGCAGTCATGGTCATAGCTGTGGCGCTGGGTTCGTTCCTGGCGTCCTATCTTACGGAAAAACAATCTGAAATCTCAGTAAACCGCGATAAGGTTTCAAAAGCGCCACTCGGCGGATTCAATAAGTTCGCTTCTGATGTCCAATGGATGCTGTTTATAAACTATTCCGGCAGAATCAGCCACATTAAAAAGGCGGAATCTGAAGAAATATATAAACGCTTGAATACCATTCTGGCCAACGATCCCGACTTGGAAATTGCGTATAATATCGGCGGAATGATGATCTCCAACAGCAACCCGGTAAAATCCGCTGAAATCTTCATGCGCGGCGCAAATAATCCAAATCTGAAAAACAGCTGGCAAATCCCTTTTTACGCCGGCTTTGTGCTCGACCGCTATGTAACTGATCAGGAAGACCCGCAGCGCCTTAAAAAGGCTGAGGAAATGTTCAGGCTGGCGGCATCGCGCTCCGAGCAGACTTCCTATATCAACTCTTATTTGCTCAGAACACGGGCTAAAAGAATTGCCCAAAACGGCAAGTGGGCCGGCATTCCGGTCATAAATGATAAACAAGCCCTCCTTTGCACATTGTTTGACGAATGGCGTAAAGGTGGCACCAGCGAAGACAACTTGTCTCCTGACTCATTGAATATTCCTGATATCAAGGTCAGACTTCTTAAGGCTGCGAAAGACGCCAAGGCCTCTGATCCGACCGACAAAAATATAATTGCAACAATCAACAAAGTGTTAAAAGTCGTATCGGAAGACCAGCACCTTTGCGGAAATTGCCTTACCGCTTACGATGCGGGGGACAAGTTTTGCGCACAATGCGGAACTGGCGTAATTGCCTATTCCGTATGTCCAAAGTGTGCTGCTGTGTTAAAGGGTAAATTCTGCTCAAGCTGCGGCAACTCCGGCGGAGCGCAATAATTTGAATTGTCGGATACAAGCGGGTCGCATAAAAGCCGCACCCTTTATTCTGGGTGCGGTTTTTGCGGCCTACTTCATTTCCGGTGTCGTTCTGCGACAGTTTGTGCTTTACCGGGCGGGTACGCAGTCAATAAACCTTAATACCATTCTGGACAAGCTCCCGTCTGGAATAAGAGATGAAGTAAGACAGCGAATATTAATTGCAGAACTTAAAGATAAATTGCTTGCGGCTTCTACTGACGGGGAAAAAATTTCGGTATCTATTGCGCTGGCCTTTGCGACATCCGCAAAAAATGTGCAGGAGGAATACGCCAGGATAATCGATAAATATCCGTCGGCTCCAGAATCAGCACCGGCATTCATCAATTATTTAATGGCGCCGAACACCGCGCTTAAGTCCATTTCCATTTCCCAATATCACGAATATATCAAACAACTTCACGATCCTGAGCTTTTTTATGCGTTTGACGCAGGTTTAAGTACACTGAAAAACAGAAACGTCTCATCCGGAGAATTGACGGCCTTCCTGCTCCCTCTACTGGAACACAAGCCGGAATACCGCGAATACCAGCGACTTTATATTGAACTGGCAGAACTCGCGTTCCAAGAGGGGAATCAAGATCTTGAACTGAAAGCAAGGAAGCTGGAAGAAGCTTGCGGCACCCTTTCATTTTACGATAAGATTTTCGAGGCCCAAGTAAAAAAGGCTAAAAAATAATGTTGAAAATATTCGGCATATTCGAAATCACTGTAAAAAAGATGAAAGAACCTGCGTTTGCGATGCTGCTGGTTCTTGCCGCCCTGATCGGAGCCTGTGTTTCAGAAATGGAACAATTGTCATTCAAGCAGGACAACGACATACTTTCCGGATTGATCTCCTTGGAAAAAGGAGCCCCCTTGCTGACAGGGTTCGTCGTGATCCTTTTAATGACCGCAATAGTCGCAATATTTTCCGCAGCAACTGATATTCCGAAAGATATTGAATCCCGAATGATCATGCTCGTCCTGACCAAGCCGGTCAAAAGGATCGACTATCTGTTAGGCAAATACCTCGGAATAGTTGCAATATGCGTGTGTTTCTTCCTGTCAGCTGCAATCACCGCTTTTCTGGTACATTGGGCAAGGAGTGGCGAAATATATGCAGTTCAGACATTAGCCAGGCAGCTTTTCCTGCTGCTTGCACTTTTCCCTTTAGTCGCGCTGACAATTATGTTTTCCACTTTCCTCCCTGATATAACCGCAATGATTGCCGCAACCGTTTATGTGTCTTTCTCATTGCTCATAAGCGTAATATCCGTATTTGTCGACATGCTCCCCAAAAGCCTCGAAATTGTGTCTATGATCCATGTCATAGCCTATTTCTTCCCTAACTTTTTCTACTTCTTCAATTCCTGCCAGTTTTCCGGGATTGTCCTAGTCTCATTGATTGCCTACTCTTTTTCCATGACCGCGATTTTTCTGCTGATAGCATCATTTCAAATGAACCGCAGGGACATGATTTAAACCCATTACGGTTCGACAGGCACTTTCACCACTATTTTCCTGACTTTTTGTTTTTTCTTTCCATGTTTGATGGCCGGCATATGTCCGTCATCCGGAAAAAAAACAGCGAAGACATTCGGTTCAAGAGTGATGAAGTCGACATTGCCCCTGAGTTTTTGGAAATCCTTTTCCGGATCGTATGCTATCAGGGGAGCACATGCGGATTTCGCACTGATGCCGACTTTCTCAGAGCCTTTTGCAAGGTACTGGATGTCAATGTATTTCCTGTGACACTCTATGAATCCTTCATATTCCTCCCTGGTGGAATATTCCTGGATGAGAGCGAAAGTTCCCTTTCTCCCGATTTTATATTTGCCTATCGGAAGAGTCAGGAGATTTTTCCCGCAAAGGAATGTAAACGCCTTTTTAAACTCCGAATGAACTGAACGGTAAATCCCGGCATTTCCCAATGTGTCGTAAATCAATTTTACCCGCCTTTGTTTTCTATGTTTTCCTTTTCATTCCTAACCTGTGCCAGCACCTCCAGAACCTCATCCCGCCCAAACGGTTTCTGCAGGAAACCGGATGCCCCGGCCTTTTTAAATTCCTCAATATCCACATCCAGCTTGCCGGACATCATTATCACACAGATCTTCCGGTTCCCACTCCTTATACGCCCGAGCAACTGCATGCCGGACATACCCGGCATCAGGATGTCCATAAAAATGAGATCCGGCGGATCGGCTTGAACAAGACTCAGCGCCTCAAACGGAGAAATAGTGGCTCTGGTCTTACCGCATCCCAGGTGACACAGAGTCTTGGACAGGGGAAGGCAGATCTCATGCTCATCATCAACAACGAGAACCTTAAGTTCCGAAAAATCATTCTGGACGCCAGAAACGGATCCGGCATTTTTTTCGTGAGACCGTTTTCCCTTTCTGTCTGGAATAACGATTGTGAAGGCGGTTCCAACGCCTTCTTGGCTTTCAACCAGGATTTGCCCCCCGTGCATCTGCACAATGTTACTGCAGACAGTCAATCCCAGCCCTGAGCCCTTGATATTCAGGGCGTTGTCTGAAAAAGCCCCTTTTGTAGTGAAGAAAGGAAGAAAAATCTTCTTTTTTGTCTGGTCATCCATGCCTATGCCGTTATCGCTGACACGAATACTTGCCTTGCCTTCATGGCATTCGGCGGAAACCCTGATCTGCCCGAACCCTTTCGGATAAATCGCGTGGCGTGCATTCAAGAACATATTCATCAGCACCTGTTGCAGTTGATCCCTGTCGGCACTGATTTCAAGTCCTTCTGGAATCTCCATCACCGGTGCGACATTTTCCAGCCTCATCTGTTCAAGCTGCAGGGATATCACCTCATAAACCATGTCCCTTATTCCAAAGGTCTCCACTTTCAGCGGTTTCGGCCTGGCGAACGACATTATCTTGGATACTATGTCACTTCCCTTGTCCACCTGCCTGTCGAGCAGCGCATACATGTCCAGCGTATCCTTCCTGCTCATCCCACCCTCGACGGATGCGAGCTGGAGATTCCCCTTTATCACCATCAGTATGTTGTTGAACTCATGCGCAATCCCGGTGGCGAGCTGTCCCACGGCCGACAATTTCTCAGACCTTATCAGATGCTCCTCCAGGTTCTTCTTATCGGTAATATCCTGCGCCACCACCACAAGGCATATCTCCTTCCCGGGCGCAGGACGGAAAATGGAAACATTCACCAGCGCCCATACAATCCCACCGCCTTTATGAAGATATTTTTTTTCTATTGTGAAATCCTGTCTCTCCCCATTTAAAAGACTCCGTATGCGTTCAAGTGATTCATCCATATGCTCCGGAGCTGTGATGGCGTGGACGTTCATCCCCTCCATCTCCTTCCACGAATATCCCAGCATCTCCGCGAATTTCCTGTTAACCCTTATGAACTTCCCAGAAGCATCAGCCTGAACCACCCCGACTGCGGCCTGCTCGAAAAGCGCCCTGAATTTTTCCTCGCTCTCCCTGAGAGCCCTTTCCCCCCTCCTATTCTGCATAATCGCAAGCGTCAGGACCAGAACAAGAATCAGCAGAAGTGCAAGAGAGGTCAGGATCGCATAAAAAAGAGACTTGTCCACCGAATAAAAAGGCGGGGGTCTGTGGAGAATCATGCTGTTGCGGGGAAGGGTTGAAAAGGGAATGCCGTAACGGACAAGGGCACTGTAGTCGAAGGAATATCTTGTCGGAACATCAGTCTCCACTGGGATAGATGACACCGGAGTTCCGTCCAGTATTCTTTTCATCATATTTGCCGCATATGCCCCCTGATCCCTGCCGGCAACCACTTTCCCGCCAAGCACGCCGAACATTATGCGCGAATCATTCCCTGTTAAAACCGGTGCTTTGGCGGCATCCATAATCCGTTCAATCGCCGCCTCCATCGAAAAGACCTCGCCGTTGCCATCCCTGAAGAACGAGAGGAGAAGTATGATGCTGTCAGGGCCCAACGCCCCTACTTCCCTGATTGTATCGGACATGGGATGCGAGGAGAAATTCCAGCATGTGAAGGTTGTTCCGGGAAGACGGGATTCGATCTTTTTTATGCCTTCGAAATGCGCCCGTCCAGTTGTCGTATCATCGGAGATCACGAAGACTTTCCGTGCAGAGGGAAACAGGCGAAGTCCTATTTCGCATGCCCCCTTGTAATCCTGGTTTTCAACAACACCCGTGCATTTCGGCCAGCCGGATACCATATCCCGCGTGAAATCGTTGACCCCGCAGAATACCACCGGGATATCCTTGAACATATCGTTCCTGTGCGCTCTGGCAAACTCCAGCGCGTCATTGTCGCAGGCAATAACCCCGTCAACCCGGACCTTCGCCATTTTCAAAGCCAACAGCCGGTGCAGGAGTGAATCGGATTCGGGGGTGCGCATCCTCTTTGCATCCATGTAGGTGACATGAAGTTCAATTTTTTTTCCATCATGCTTCAAGACAGAATTGATCCCGTCCATTTCCTCGTCCGTCCAGAGATATCCCTGGTTATAGGAATGAAGCACAATAATGTTTTTTACACGTCCCGCCTCCACAGCCGATGCCTGTCCGGGCAATGTGGAAGAGAAGAAAAGCAACAATAAAGCCGCAGCGATGTGGATTCTGATTTTCATCATGGGGGTACAGTATTCCAGAAGTGCATATAATTCAAGAAAAACAAAACCCTTAAGGGAACCTATAAAAATTCGTATTTGGTGTCCACTGCGGCGGATCCCAAGAACCCTAGATTTGTTCAGCCGTCTTTATCATTTCATCTTCAGGAGATTTTCTCCCATGAAGTAATAAACTTCGTCGCTCCAGCCGTTGAGGTCTTCATGTCCGAAATCCGGATAGACGAGTATTTTCTTTTTCCCCCTGATTTTATTGAAAACCGCGTAGACTGTAGAGGGAGGGCATGTCTGATCCCTGAGTCCGACTGACATCAGGACGGGACTTTTTATTCTTGGACCCAGATTCTGAATGTCTATATAGCCCAGGGTGTTGAAAAACTCGGCCTCCCTTTCGTGGAGCGGATCGTATTTCCTGAACCACCAGTCGCGGATTTCACTATAGGCGCCGGAACAGTCCATGTCCCATACCCTCTTATAATCTGAAAGGAAGGGGAAACACGACGCGCAACAGGCTATCCTCGGTTCTAAGGCGGCGCAGACGACAGACAGGGCCCCGCCCTGGGATCCTCCGTTTGACGCGACCCTCTTCGGATCAACCTCCTTGAAACCCATCACAAGCCTTGCAAGCATGACAGTGTCAAGGAAAACACTCCTGAACAAGAGTTTTTCCGGGGATTCGATGCCGCGGATTATGTGCCCGTGGAAAGTCTGCCCCATTGTCTGGGAGTTGTCCTCGCTGATTCCGCCCTGCCCCCTGCAGTCCATTGAAGCGACAGCCATTCCCATCGCAATCCACCCCATAAGCCCGCTTATCTGACCCGCATTGCCCGAATAACCATGGAACTGTACAACACATGGGACTTTTCCTTTCACATTCCTGGGACGTGCGTAAAGAGAATGGATTCTGGCTCCCCCCACTCCGGTAAAGTAAAGATGAAACACTTCAGCGTTCGGCGACGGGAATTTTATCGGGACCAGCTCCACGCGCGGATCAGTTTCATCAAGCTCCTTAAGCGCCCGGCTCCAGTATTTGTCAAAGTCTTTCGGTCTTGGACTCTGTCCCTTGTACTTCAAAAGTTTTTCCATCGGCATATCAAGCATCGGCATGTTTTTTTCTCC
>CAMCYE010000082.1 GCA_945883805.1 Victivallis vadensis
ATTCTCAATGCGTACTGGGTGGCTCTCGGAAGCTTAAAACCGAGTTCTTCCGGCGAATCCAAACGTATCGCCCTGATCCGTTCCGCCTCGACAGTCAACGGCAAATCACGAACCGGATCCCGGTCGTCAAAATAGATATCCACTTTGATTTGTGCTTTTTTCTTCCCTGTATTCATGATCATCAGCGATTCGTGATTGATCAAATCACCGTCGCCTCCTGCCGGTGGCAGCCAGCCGTCGGGGATCACCCAGGTTTTATGACCTTCCTGACTATTCATTTTAATCTTCCTTGGCTCGGTTCTGATTTTCTTTCATTATAAAGAATCTCCTGCCCGTCCGAAGGAGTTGAGGACGGCAGGAGATTATTTATCCTCAGTATTTTTTTCGCGTTACCGCAAAGTATTTTATTCTTGTCCGCATCCGATATTTTCAGAGCCTTTATGGTCTCGATGGCAAAGCGCATCTGCATCGGTCCCTGGAGCGGAGTGTCGGTTCCGAAAACGATATGATCAGCTCCTGCCAGCTCGACCATTTTATCCATTACTCCCGGATAGACGTACATCAGGTAGTGCGCAGTATCGATGTAGACATTGTCCAGTTTCATTGCGGCGACTTCTTCGCATCCCTGAAGGTTTGGGAAATAAGGATAGTGACCGTTCTGGTAGATGCCTGCCATATGCGCCAGGACAAAATTAGTTTTAGGATGGCGCTTTGCGAAATTAGCAACCCTGACCGCATCGGCAAAACCGGTTCCAGGCATGCAGGACACATGGATCAGCATCAGTTTCACTTGATCCGCGATTTTGTCCAGGAATTTTATCACAGCCTTTGAAGCGAGATCATAACCGTGGTAATCAGGATGTATTTTTACACCGCGAAACTTCGGGTTTTCCTTGAGCAGATGCAATTCCCGGGCGGTTTCGGGGAATACCGGATTCACCACGATATAGCCGAGTAGCTTTTTAGTCTTTTTTAATGCTACATCCAGTTCAGCATTGCCTTCTTTGGTATCGTACATCAAAGATTTTGATGAGGACAGGCAAAGCAGGTCGACACCTGCTTCGGCACAGTAATTTTCGAGTTTTTCCGCATCAGCGGCCCAGAACGGCGCCTGATTTATATTGCCGAGATGCCCATGAATGTCGATTATCATTTTCAAACCTCCAGAATATTCAATTGTCTCTTGTATGATGAAAGTTCTTCAGCGGTCCCGTTCCTGATGATTATCCCGTCTTCCCAGCGGAACCCCATCTCCTTCTCAGCCAGGAAAACATCAACCATGAAAGTCATGTTTTCTTCCAGCACCAGTGTTGAAGACGTTTCAACAAACGGGAATTCACATTCCATCTGCCCGCAGCCGTGGGCTGGGCCGTAGAGGATCGCATGTCCGTAACCTTTTTTAGAAATGAAGCCATGGACTTTTTTCGCAACATCCGAAGCGGGAGTCCCGGCCCTCATTATTCCGATGGTCATGTTTTCAGCATCGAGTCCGACTTGCAGGAAACGTTTCATTTCTTCCGGACATTTGCCAAGAACAATCGGACGCCCGATGCTGGCACTATAACCGTCAACCTTTGCACCAACACTAAAATGAATGATTTCACCAGTCTGGACTTTGCGGTGAGTCGGACGGCTGATCGCCTGGATGGAATTCGGCCCGCTGCAGCACCATATCGGATAACCGGTCGCTTCCGCGCCAGATGAGAGCATGGCGGCTGTGGCGATGCCTGCCAGTTGGATTTCGGTCATGCCGGGACGGATATTCTCCAGCACCGCTTTGAATCCCAGTTCGGAAATCTTTGCCGCCTGTCGGAGACATTCCTGTTCCGCCGGACTTTTTTTCAACGTAACTTGCCGGATAAGCTCATCAGCGTCGGAAATATTGTTTTGTCCGATGACGTCTGCAATGTTTTTCATAATGGCGTATGGGAACATGTGCCACCCGGCAATGCCGAGTTTTCCGATCCGGTACTGGCTTAGCAGATCCTTCCATGTGGCGAGTTTTGCGCCAGGGTAATCCGGCTGGGACGATTCCCGGAAATCTTTCATTCGGATGATATTTTCTAGCTTTGAATGGGCTTTGGAATAAGTCATGCTTTCCGGACCGATCAGCAATGACGGGGCGCCTTCCCTCGGAATCAATACGCCGGTGGTTTCAAAACTCGGCCAGTAATCGGCAAAATAACGGACTCCCGCCGGCTCGCTCTCCGTTGAAAAAACCAAGACCGCATCCAGAACATCATTTTTGAGGATTTGCTGGACTTTATCAATCCTGCTTTTGAATTCCATATCTGTCGTTAAAATATTCATCTAATTCTTGTTCCTTTGTTTTTATATATAGTTTTTCAAAAAAAATCATTATTTTTTTGAAAAACTATATGTACTGTTGCGTTTAATCAGTTCAGGATTGAGTTCTTTTTTTAGTTTTTTTTTATTACCTTTAACGATGCACTCGGAAATGAACTCTGCGGCTTCGCGTGCAATTGCCGTGTAAGGTTGTTTCACCGAAGTCAGCGAGATTTTTGCGAAAGATGACAGGGGGAGGTCGTCGATTCCCACCAGCGCAATGTCTTTGCCTATTTTCAGCCCGTTCTGCTCCACGGCTTCCATAACCCCGACTGCACAGAGGTCGTTTGCGCAGAAAAGCGCATCGGCATCGAATGATTTTTCCCTAAGCAGTTCCACGGCTTTCTTGCCTTCGTCAATCGTCAGGCCGGCTTCAACCGTGTTCTTCTTTTTTATGGTAATCCCTTTTTCTGAAAAAGACTGTCTGAACGCGGCGAATATTTTCTTGAACGCGCTGAATTCAACCATGCTTTTATCAGCATTCACGATGCCGGGATTCCTGCATCCTATTTCATATAGATGTTCGGCCACAATGCGTCCGCACACTTCAAAATTATTCGCCATGAAATTGCCCCTGTAGAATTCCGGATAGGAATCAACCGCGATATGCGGGATCAAAAATGAGTTTAGCAGTTCAATGCTTCTTTTCCCCTTCTCGCATAAACAGATGATTATTCCCTGTACGCGCATCTGTATCATTTTTTCTATAAGTTTGACTTCCCTGTCAATATCCCATTCGCTGCTGGCTATGAACATCTCCAAGCCTACGGAGTTCAGTTTTTGTTCAGCCTCCTTGAGCATCAGCGAGTAAAACGGATTCGTGATGTCGTTCACGATGAAGCCTACGGCATTGGTTTTACCGTTGCGGAGATTCTGTGCGGCGGTGTTGGGGACATAGTTGAGCTTCCGTGCCACTGCCAATATCCTCTTCCTCGCTTTCTCTCCGACACGGGCGTTGCCTTTGAATGCCAGAGACACGGCAGTGTCGGAAACACCGGCCACTCGTGCAATATCTTTTATCGTCGCCTTCATATCCAGTATCCTATGTTTCAAAATAAGTTTGTCGTCAAACTCATATATTATATGAAAAATTTCAGCGAAAGCAATACCTTTATAAAAAATAAGTGGAAAAAATTTGTTTTTTTTGCTTGACTTGTGGAATGAATTGGATTAATTTGGAATAAATCGGAATATATCGGAGAGAAAAATGTTATCTTTCTGTGGACAGGACAGGTGTTCGATAGATGCCAATGGACGAATAAAATTCAGTCCTAGGTTCCTTACTGATTTCATGGAACATAACGGAGGGGATGTTGTTTTTCACTGTCTGCCGGAAGGCGCGATGGCGGTGTATCCGGAGGATATATATCTGCAGATGCGTCGTTCGGAACCCAAGCCGGCAGAACGCGCTTCTTCAAGCATGGTTTTCAGGAGGACTCTGAGGCGGTTCGGGGCCATGACGCAGTCGGATAAGATTTCGACACAGGGAAGAATAACAATCCCGCAGATGTACAGGGACTATGCCGAAATCCATCCGGGAACCGAAGTTGTGGTGCTCGGGATAGAAATCGGTGTTGAAATATGGAACTGCGAGAAATGGAAAGAGGAGTTTGGAAAGATCAACGGGCATCTGCGCGATAAGGGCGAACGGGAAATGGCTGCGGACCTAGTCTTCAATAAAGAAAATAAAGACGGAATTTAACATAAAATTTTTAATGGCGAAAGATGAACATCATGAAACTTACATTGTCGGGGACGAACAGGAAGCATCAGGAAATGCATGGCCACTATAACCATAATAGCGGAGCCAAGTGTTCTTTCTGCAGGACCACGGTTATGGCGCCCGGAGAGTCTGAGGCTGAAAGTGAAGTCGCAGGCATAGATGAAAAGACAGGCATGCTCATATGCAGGCACTGCGTTGAAAATTACATGAGTGAAACCCTCATGACGGCATAATTCCAATAACAAGGAGACCGCAAAATGGAAGAGGCGATTGTTTATTCGGTCAGATACCGCAGGAAAATGACGCTTTGCGTATTTCTTTTTCTCGTGTCCCTCCTGCTGTTTGGCGCGGTGAAGGTGACTGCCGGCCTTTCGGAAAGGAAAATCAGCAGGACCGCTGAAAAAGAGAAATGGACTGAGACTGTAATGCGGCTTGCTTCAGAAGTTCCCGCTGAGAACAGCGTGGAATGGAAGGAACTTGCATTGCGCGACCCGCAGCTTCTGCTGATGGCGAACACCAGCAGTTTCTGTTTTAATGATTCCTCAAATTGATGATAGACGAGTAGATTGAAAAAAGGTTGCCGTCGGCGGAGCCTTGAAATTCCGCCGACGGCTTCCTTTCCCTTAAAATAATGAAAGGTAAATCATTTTGCATACAGTTTTTCTACTTCTTGCACTTCTTGTGATTGTTCTGGTGAATGACAAGATTTTCGCCTGAAAACAGATATGGAACGTGAGTTCTGCAATTACCTCGGAGAGTATTGGGATCGGAAATGTTTAACATGTTTAAAAACCGCAATCGAATTATCCTGACTGTTTTCATAATATGGGCTTTTGTCATCACGTTCCGTCTTTTTTACTACACGTCCTACAGCAGAGAGCATTATCTGGAGGAGGGGAACAGGAACGCTTGGCGCAACGGAACTATTCCGGCGGCACGGGGCAGAATCTTGGATAAGGACGGCCTCCCTCTTGCATGGACTCGGCGCTATCATGACCTTGTCATCGAGGTTTACCCGGATCTATGCAGGACCAATTCCGTGCTTGTACGCGAGATTAACGGGAAAATGCACGGTCTCATTCCGGATGAAAAAAAGGAGAAGTACGTTAAAAAGGGGCTTTCCCCGTCGGAAATATCACTGCTTCGCGGATATATGGAAAAGTATAGGGGCGTTAAAATTACGCCCAGGCTTGAACGCATATATGTCGATTATCCGGAAGTCAGGAGAATTCTCGGGAAAGTTGACGTTTACAATGGGAGATATTGCGGACTTGACGGGGTCGAACAGGAATATGACTCTGAATTAAACGGGACTGACGGAATGTATGTTGTGATGCTTGACAGATACAGGAACTGGATCCCCGGCACATGGAAATCTAAAACTGAAATGCTTCCGGGGAAAGATGTGATGCTGGAAAAATCCCTTGAAGACATTTTAAGCATGCAGAAAAAGAAAAATGAAGGAAACGAACTCTGACCTTGGCGGGAAATCAGCGGGAGCAATTACTCTTCCGCTGGTCGTTCATGCAGTCCTTTTCATGCTTGGTCTCTGGGGATGCCTCGCCATCTATAACGCAACGGTCTACAGCAACGCCCCGTTCTACCTTGCAGGCCGTCAGTTCATATGGCTAATTGCAGGCCTTTTTGCAATGTATTATACTTCAAAGGTCGAGTTTTCCTTCTACAGGAAGTACGCTCCTGTTCTTGCCGTTCTGATATTCATACCGCTTCTGCTCGTGCTTGTTTTCGGGATCAGGATCAATGGGATGAAAGGGTGGTTCGCATTCGGTTCGGTTTTTATCCAGCCGTCGGAAATAGCGAAACCTTTTTTCATCTTGGCGTTATGCTGGATATGCGACAGATATTCTTCAGCCTCGAAAAAATTCCTGATCCTGTTCGTTGTCACCGCACTTTGGATATTGCCAATTTCATTTCAACCTGATTTTGGAACTGTCCTTGTTTACATTTTCGGAATGGCCGCAGTTTACCTGGTGGCAGGCGGATCTTATTGGTTCATGCTGGCCAGCGTCTTTGCGGCAATACCTGCAGGATTGCTGATAATAATTGAAAAACCGTACGTGCTCGCAAGGATAACCGGTTTCCTGAATCCGCTGGATGATCCGACTGGTGCCGGATGGCATATCCTCCAGTTTCAGTACACTCTGGCAAGAGGGGGGCTTTTCGGCGCAAGCTGGGGGAATTGCCTGTGGGCAAATTCATATCTGCCCCTTTCATATAGTGACTCGGCATTCGCGGCACTCACGGAGGCCATCGGTTTTATCGGTGTCCTCCCCGTGATTTTCGGGTTCACCCTCTTTGCATACCTGGGATATCGCATGGCAAGCAGAACTGAGGGGAACATGAGGAGAATATTTATCTGTTCGATGACATCAATGGTGACTTTTCAGGCGTTTGTCCATATCAGCGTAAATGTCGGCCTCATGCCCCCGACGGGGATTACGCTGCCAATGTTCAGCTATGGTGGAAGCTCACTTCTTGCAACAATGATCGGAGCCGGAATAATTCTGAGTGCGGCAAGGGAGGACGGGGCCAGGGTCCGTGATACCGCTGAAAAATCGGAGCCATAATAACGTCTAAAAAAACGTTTGTCCGGTTTCAATCCCTCTTCAGTCGGGGTAAATTCATTTCCGCAGTTTGTATTTACTCACGGGGATAGTACGAATTCAGTAAACTATGTTCGTTTACTGAATTCGTACTATATTCTACAGAACTTTTTATTTCGCGTTTTATTAGATGTAAAGATTCACTGAACGAACATAGTTCAGTGAATCTTTGCCGGGATTATGAATATGGAAGCCAATAGGTTTACAAAGGTCAGGGATAATGGCTGGGAATGGTATCTGGAAGATCCGTCCATTCTCGCCCCATGGTTTCATTCCTGGAAACAGATAGCAAAAAAAAACATGGTTAAATCAAGCCGTGTCCGCGCCGTATTCAAGGTTGAGGCGGGCAAGGCGGTCTACTATGTGAAATATAATTATCCCGTATCGCTCACATCAAAAATCCATTCCTCGTTCATTTCTAAGAGCAAGTCGGAGTTTAATTCCTCACGTCTTCTCGACAAGCAAGGTGTTTCTGTTGTTGAAGCATGTGGCTGGGGCAGGCGGGGGACGGAAAGCATGCTGATCACAAGGGAGCTTGGCGATTCCGCAAATGCCCGGACTTTCTGGTTTTCAGTGGAGCACATGTACTCACCGGTGAAAAAAGCCTTTCTTGACAGTTTTTCTGATTTTCTCAGGAACTTCATGTCTTCCAGCTTCTACCATCCGGATTTTCATCTTGGCAACCTGATGATAAATAAAACCGATATGAATTTTGTGCTTGTTGATACGCATGGAGTTGAAAAGAAGAAGACGCTGAGGGATTCACAGTATTTCAGGATGGCAAGGATCGTCGGCGCTCTAAGGGGTGAAATTACCGACATGGAAGCGTGCGATCTGATCTTGAAATCAGGTCTTGCAAAGGATTTTGCCGCCGCCGACGCCCTCTGGTACAGGATACTTGCGGCCGAGGCCGCTGAAATTGAAAAATTATGGAATAAAAGGGAAAAGCAGATCATAGCCGGAACTGGCAGGTACTGCAGGGTTTTTAAAACAGCGGAAGGCCACGGCATAAGTATTCGGAATTCAATTTCAGGCAATTCTCTGGTCGACAGGAAGGTTTACCTCCGCGGTAAACTTGAGGAGACATACGATCAGGTGAAATTGAACGGAGCCGAGGCGAAAGGGTTGTGGCTGACATCGTTCCGGCTCCAGTTCCATAGGATTCCGCACAGGATGCCGATTGCCTGGATACGCAAAGACAATGATGAAAATGTTCTGCTTTACCGGAAGAGCAATCCCGGATATATCAGGAAAATTGAAAAAATCGGAGAGTTCCTGAAACGTTGCAGGGTGGCGGGAATAAGACACGATATTTCCGGAAAGCTCGCCGAGTATCACGGAGGCGTACTGATTTCAGACTTGAATAATTTGACTTTTCGCTAAAAAGGGTAATTTTAAACCGTCGCCAATCAAATATAGCTAATTGTAAAAGGGGATTTTATATGAAAACGGGAATAAGGTTTGTTATCGCAGTTTTTCTTTTCAGTCTGATGGGATTAACGTCTTACGGACAGAAGGGTGACAGTGGAGCGCAGAATATCACTTCAATCATAAACACCGCCCGTTTTATTCTTTTCGGCGGCACCTACTCTCTGATCGGTGGTCAGAAAATAGGCGATAACGGGGAAAGTGCGGTTTTCAAACTTGACACCTACACTGGGAAAACCTGGGTGCTAAAGGTTGAAAAATCAGTAAATGGCCGCGTCGCCTCCTGGGTTCCGGTTGATGAACCTGCGAATATTTTTATGGACGGCAGGGATGACCAGAAAAGAGACAACGGCCAGAAGAATCCATCTAAGACACTTAAAACTCTTGATGAATAGGGCAGGAACGCCTACTTCTCCTCAAATCTCGATATAGTCTTGATCACCTTGGGATTGGATTTGAGTTCTTTTACTGAGTCCACGGCCAGTTCTTTGGCGGCGATATAGATAATATCCGGCACGTCGTTATCAGATTTCACTTCTCCATGCACGGTTTTTTCCTGATGCAGTGTCAATATCTTCTTCTCGCCGGGTTCCTGAAGGGTGACCAGCAGATGCAGAGTATATACTTCTTCCCGCATGTCGAGTTCCGACTTGAAAACCTCCACTCGGAGGGTAAAGGCGTCAATTACCTCTCCTCCAGGCTGATTGAAGGCGGCGTAAACCGCGTTGCTGAAGGTGTCTTTCAATATCTGCTTCAGAGGATAATGCGCAAGCGAGAATCGTCCCAGTTGTCCCACCATGTCGTCCGGGCAAATGACTTCCAGCCTGCACGGAACATTGCTTTTGCTTGCGGTGAGGGCGCTTTTCTGTGTGGCTGAAAACTCGGCTCCCTGGGGGGAATGCTTAAGATAGAAAATCGATCCGCATCCTGTTAGCGAAACCAATAGGGACAATGCGGATAAATAAATGAAAATCCTCATTTTTCAGCTCCTATTGCGCCGCCACGCTTAATTTTTACGGCCGTACCTTCCACTGTTGTCCATACAAATGTAACCAGAAGGAACGACAAGGTCGTATATTCTTCCGTCACTTCGAAGAGCCCATCGGCCTGTCTTGAAGCGATTGCGTTATCCCTGGCGTTCTTTGAGGGGCTGTCGGGCATTGTAGGTATGAAGAACCATATGATTCCGGTTGAAGTGCCTTTCGTTCGTCCAATCACCGTGTATGAGTCGTCAGAGGTTATCGGGGTGGTGGAGGGCGATATCCCGACCACGCTTGTGCACGCCGGAAGGAGAATGAGAATCATAAGAAATGGAATATGTTTAAGCATTTTAGTCGGCCTTTCCTCTGTTGAATTTTATTGCATCGCCCCGGATGGTTATCTTACTATAGGTTATTAGCGGGATCCCGGTTATCCAGTATGATTTGTTCTCAAGGGTGACGTTGATGATTGCATCGGCCCCGTAGTTCTCCTTGGCCGTCAGAAGGGCGTCGTACGCACTGCACGTTTTTAAGGGTATGCCGCAGATGGTTACAGCCCCGTCGCTCGCCGCCGCATCGGTCTTGGTTATTGTATACGTGTCTCTCGAGGTGATCGGAATTGTTGAGGGGGCGATTCCACCGGGAGAGGTGACACAACCTGAAAGCAGAATGCAAAAAGCAGAAGCTGTCAGAATGACACCGGAAATTAATTTCATGGGAACTCCTCTTGATATGCCTATGGATTTTTTTAAGTTCTTGTCTTATTTTGTTATTGGAATATAGCGCAGATTTCTCTTTGTTGACTGGTCAAGCGCATATTTCTTGCCGATATATTTTTCGACTTCATCCGCCAGCTTTGCGGATGTCAGTCTCGTTTCAACTTCCACAACGGAAAAGAGCCGGCTGTCGAATTCCCTGAGCCATACGTATGAAATATTGCCGCTGTTCTTCTGCAGTGCCACCATTAAATCGTCAAGGGATTTTTTGTCGATCTGTTTGAGTTCGATCCTTATTTTTGCCCCAAGATCCAGTTCTGTTATCCATTTTGAAATTATCTTCCGGAAAAGTTTATAGGCGTTTTCGTCTTTCAGCTCGACATCCTGACCCTCCAGAACCTTTGCCAGATACTTCCGTGCAAGCTGGTTTGGCAGGGTGACGGGATCAAGCCCTTTTGCCTGAAAGGTTGCGGCCGGAAGTTTTGCGATGGCGATAGTTTCACCTGAATCCGCCCATATCGCCTTCAGATTGAATCCGAAGGAGACGTCACGGGTCTTCATGTCCGGAAAAGGTTCTTCAATTGCACCTATTTCTCCAGTCACAGTTCCAGTGATTATTATGTCGTATGCCGTGGCAATTCCCGAACGTTTGATCTTTGCAGCTTTGTCATCCCCGAGAAGTTCATCCCGCCTGGCTTCCTTTTCACTCCTCGTGTCAACGGCTTCCTTGTCCAGGACTTGGAAACCGGTTTTCTGCGCCATTTCTGAGATTATATCGTTTGCAAGCGGGGTTTTGTTTTCATAGCCGATGATTTTTTCATCACATACGACAAGGACTCTGGGAGATTCAACGCGTTTCACGAGAAGGCGGAGTGCCATGACATTGTCCATCCCGGGCGCCCCTTTTTTCACCATCGCCCTGAGCTTTACAGTATAGGTCTGCGTCTTGTTGTCATACTTCTGTTCCGTGATGTCATATTTCTCCACATAGCCGAAAGATGCCGTGAGGATGCGGTCATAGCCCATCTGGAAGTTTTCAACTTTAGTCTCGCTCATCACGTCTACCCCGGCACCTTTCCTCACAGCATCCCTCAATGCCTGCGCAAGCGCCTGTTCAGATGCGGAATCAGGTGTTCCTTCAGCCGTCCCGATGCCGATAGCCTCTTTGACTTCAATTTCCTGGCCGTGCACGGCAAGGGTCAGCAGGATGAATGCAGAGAAGACAAGTCTGATGGGGTTGAGAAGTTTCATTGTTGTTTTCAGGGCATCACATTCATATTGCCTGCGACGACATCAGGTTTATTTAGGGACTGTTTCCCTTCTTCTTTTTTATTCTGGGGCGTTGCTGCTGTCTTCTGAGCTCCCTGTCCTTCGGCTTCAACAAATTCCTTGTCGTAACTCACGATCTTTTCGCCGAGCATTTCATTTAACTCTTTGACATTTACGCGGAGTTTTACGGTGGCAACCGCATCAGCGCCCTTTCCCTCCCAGCTGAAGCCTACGAAATCAGCGCCCATCAAAGCTCCGATTACTGAAGCCTTGACACTGTCTGACTTTAAGATGAAATTTTCAATTTTCGTGTTGCTTTCCAAGGTGAACCCGCCGATTTTCTTGTAGAGATTCTTGTATGCATCAATTTCAGCGGCGCGTATGGCCGATATTTTTTTTGCAGTGTCCGGAGTCGATGTGGCGAAGGCGGTTCTTTTGATGACTTTGTCCGGGAACTTGTCGATGTTGAATTCCTTGTCGACAATGTCTGCGATATTGCTGAGTTTTAGCGTTGCGGTGGCCTGGGCGATGTCGTTCACTGCATCGTATTGGACTGGTTCAAAATCTATGCCCTTAATTTGTCGTTGGCCTGTTTTTGTTTGAACATCTCCAAGAAAAGTCCCTTCAAGAAGATTGCTGACCTCTTCTGAGAATTTCAGTTTTACACCGTAGACTGTCTCGACAATGTTGCGCTCGGCAAGCACCTTGGCGCAGGCGGTGGAATTCAGTTTTTTTGCCTGCGGACTCATCTGCGGTTCGGCAGTCAGGGTGAGAGAAAACATACATGCGAGGACTACGGCGATTGAAGATTTCATTTTTGATTTCCCTTTTCTTTTTTATTTGATTCCCTGTTTTCAGGAGGGAGCACATGTTCTAGGTCAAGGTAAAAGGTCTTGTCAGGATTTTTGGAAATTTTAACTTTTACCACGATGGATCCGTCATCGGCATCCCGTGCGCCTTCTTTCTCTTTTATCGCATCCGTCGAGATTTCCTCCACTTTGACCTTGTAGTCTGTTTCTGAAATCTGCTGGAGCCTGGCCTTGACAAAAACGGTCTGATTATTGTATTTTTCGAGATCTACGCTGTTGCCGACAATTATCTTGTTCAGTTCAATGAGTTCCTTCACCCTTTTCTCGACGAGTTCTTTTTGGCCGGCATAACAGGAAAATACCGCCAGAATCAGAAATAAAGTTAAGATGAATTTTAGTTTGTTTGTCATTTTGATTGAGAAACTGCCGCAGAAACATTTTGATGTTTCTGCGGCAGTTTTAAATCGGGTTGGTAATTACTCTCCGAGTTTGACGCCGGAGTTTGCATCCGAGCCGCCGACTGCAAGATTGGTGGTATTCTTGTTTTCGCTGGCAATAACTGAATTTTTGACATTCGCGTTGTTTGCCTGGATTCCAGAGTTGACCTTGGAATTGCCGACAGCGAGGTTTGTGACATTCTGGTTCTTGTTGGCGATCACGGAATTCTTGATTTCACTGTTGTTGGCTTCGATTCCGGAGTTAACCTTGGAATTGCCGACAGCGAGATTCGTGACGTTCTTGTTCTCGTTGGCGATCACGGAATTCTTGATTTCGCTCTTGTTGACTTCAATTCCGGAGTTAACCTTGGAATTACCGACAGCGAGATTCGTGACGTTCTTATTCTCGTTTGCGATTATGGAATTTTTGACTTCGCTCTTGTTGGCTTCGATTCCGGAGTTAACCTTGGAATTACCGACAGCGAGATTCGTGACGTTCTTATTCTCGTTTGCGATCACGGAATTCTTGATTTCGCTCTTGTTGGCTTCGATTCCGGAGTTAACCTTGGAATTGCCGACAGCGAGGTTTGTGACATTCTTGTTCTCGTTGGCGATCACGGAACTTTTGATTTCCGAGCCTTTGGCTTCGATTCCGGAGTTGGCCTTGGAACCACCGACTGCGAGATTTGTGACGTTTTCATTTTTGTTGACAATTATGGAATCTTTAACTTCGGTTTTCTTTCCGCCGTCGCCCTGATCCCCTGGCAGTCCGTAGGCTGAAAACCCCATTGCAAAAGCCGTTACAATCCCCGCCAACATGATCTTCGACTGTTTCATTTTCTGCTCTCCCCTTTTTATTTTTTCGAGTTGCTAAAAACCCTATCTTGCGCGATAATATATTTAAGCAATCTGTAAATGCAAATGAATTTCTGTATTATTTGCAATAAATATCATCGTCTTTCAACGAGACGAGTAAAAGTATTTTTTTTAAAAATACTTTTCGGGTAACGTCTAAATCGAATCGCATATTTCTCTTTTTCCTTTCTGTGTTGATATTAGTTGGAAAGCATGTTATTATTTTACACAGTTATATAATAAGAACTTATTACAAGGGGAGGGTATGATGAATAGATTTATTACTTCGGCATGTGCGCTGGCTGTTTGTTTGAATATTTCATCCAAGTCAGTCGCGTCGGACTCAAACGGCAACATAATCGTGAACAATGGCGGGGGCATGACCATTGCGGTTGATTCCAAAGTCAATACCGGGATAGACCTCGGTGAAGGCGGAGATAAAAATGTAATAAAAGGCAATGGAGATATAAAGAGTGAGACCAGAAAACTTGAAAAATTCAAGGGCATTAAGATAAGTGGGGCGTTCGATATTGTCTCCGTTAAAGGCGATAGCCCAAGCATTAGAATCACATGCGACAGCAATCTTATTCCGCATATTCTTTCTAAAGTCTTGAAGGAAGAGCTTTCAATCGTGCCGGATAGCCCGATATCATGTAAAAATAAAGTTAAAATTGAGCTTTGCGTGTCAGGATCGGCAAACAGGGTCGATCTGTCAGGGGCATGCGCACTGGTGCTCAAAGATGTTGCGGCCGGCGGATTCATTCTCAATCTTGACGGTGTATCTTCAGCGACAATTTCCGGAAGGGCTGATGTTTTTGAGGCTAATATAGCCGGGACATGTTCCCTGAAGGCCGATGAGCTTAAGGCAAAGGTGACGTCTGTTTCCGTTTCCGGTACCGGCAAGGCGGATGTTTTCGCATCTGAGAAGCTTACGGCAAACATATCAGGGATAGGCGTTGTGAACTATTACGGGAATCCGAAGGATGTCGTGAAGGATGTTTCCCTTCTCGGTCAGCTCAATAAGAAATAAGGGAACCTCTAAAAATTCGCATGTGGCGCGTTGCGGAAGATTTTTGAAAGCTCAAAAAGAATTTCTGAACGAAGGCGTATCAAGAGATACGCCGAGAAAAGAACATTCTTTCTTGAGCCAAAAAGATCCGCAACCCGAAGGGAGACAGATTCTTATGGATTCCGCCATCGTCGCAAATCCAGTCACAGCCCACAACGGGGCTGCTCTTGGCGTTTGCTCCTCCTGTCCCCTCG
>CAMCYE010000083.1 GCA_945883805.1 Victivallis vadensis
AAGAGGCATCTCGTTCACCGTCTCGACTCCGCAATCCCTGCACTTGACCGTCATGTCAGTCTGAATGATTGTCAGCATTGCATTCTCCGCCGGACCTCCCTCGGCCGCCAGGGAGAATGCAAATTCAAAACATTCCTTCTCAACTCCGGAATATTTTCCGATTGAAAGCGTTATGGAATGGAGTTTTGACGCCCCTTCGTTCGCCATAATCGACGCTATCTGTTCAACAAGGGACATCGCCATTGACAGTTCATGCATATTCCGTGCCACTTCCTACATAATTCTGAAAATAATAATAAACGCCAAGCTCCAAGCGCAAAATTCCAAACAAACTCCAAACAAAGAAAACAATCCAAGAACATGCCTCACGGCATTAACTACAAACGAATAAAATTCGATTTGGAATTTATTGGTAGTTAAGCCCGTAAGGGCTGTTCTTCAACATTTTTTTTGGAACTTTTAATTCTTGCCTTAAACTTCAATGCTCAGCAAATCCTAGGCAGCAGTTCGCCTCTTGGAAGATCGACGAGTCGAGTGCCGCCGCCGAGCGTCCTAACAGCAACCTTCCCTCCCATATCGGAGACCGTTCCGATTACAGCCGAATTTCCGCCGGCGGGAAGTTTTTTCCATTTGCCGACAATCTTGTCGGCAACCCGAGAGGCGCATATCATCACGACCCTGCCTTCGCATGGCGAACTGAGCAAATCAAGCCCCAGCATTTCAGAAACCGCCTTGGACGCCGGAGAATAAGGCATGTCCTTCTCGTCAAGCAATATTCCGAACTTCCTGTTTTCCGCAATCTCATTTAAAACCGCGGCCATGCCACCGCGTGTCGGATCACGCATGAATCTCACATCTTCCCCGTATTGACGCGCCGCCATGACAAGCCGCTGAACTGTTCCACAATCACTTTGCGGGCCGTTCTTTATCTTTATCCCCTCGCGGACGCAGAGCACGGCCATCCCGTGATCCCCGACATTTCCGCTGACAAGCACCTTGTCTCCGGGCTTGATTTTATTCCTGTCAAGATTGAATTCTTCAAACGCTTCGCCCACCCCGCTTGTATTGATGTAAATCTTGTCGCACTGGCCCTTGGGGACGACTTTGGTATCACCCGTAACAATTTTAATCCCGCATTCATCCGCAGATTTCCTTACAGAGTCGAGAATTTTTCTCAGCAGTGATATTTCAAGTCCCTCCTCCAGGATTAGCCCGAGTGTAAACCAGCGGGGCCGGCCACCGGCCACCGAAATGTCGTTGACCGTACCATAAACACAGAGATTGCCGATATTTCCTCCCGGAAATTCTACGGGGTGAACCACAAAACTGTCGGTTGACATGACGAGCTTGGCATTGTTTTTGAACGGCACGGTTGCGGCATCGGGAAGATCCTTCAGCGGCCCCCTGCCAAAACGCGTTATTATTTCCGCCCTGATAAGATCTGCGGAAAGCCGTCCGCCTCCGCCATGCGCTATCTGTATCTTGGTTTCCATGAGATCATTCCCCTCTTATCTTATCCTTTGCGGATTCACACTTCTCCTGCAGGGATGCGATCTCGGACGCAATCTGCTTTCTTATCTTGTCCGCATCATCTGGGCTTTTTTTGATGCTTTCTTCAGAAGAGAGCTGTAACTGTACAATTTTAGACTTGTATCTGGACTCGATTTCTGCGATGTCTTTCTTCTGCGCTTCCGTCAGTTTCTTAGCAGGGCCGCCAAGTCTTTCCATGGCAAGGTCAAAAGAGCTTTTCATAATAAATTTCCCTTCGTGAAATTTATAACTTTATCATTACCTGTTGTCATGCTTTCCGCATGGCTTCAATTATAGGAGTGAGGCTTTTTATGAATTCACCGAACTTGCCGGACGGAATCTGCTGGGCCGCATCACTGGTGGCGTTCACAGGATCGGGATGGGTTTCCACGATTATCCCGTCGGCGCCCACCGCCACTGCGGCCCTGGAAAGCGGAAGGACAAGATCTACTTTTCCGGCCGCATGACTCGGATCCACGATGACGGGCAGATGAGTCTCCCTCTTTGCCACCGCCACCGCACCGAGGTCGAGGGTGCTTCTTGTGGCCGTTTCAAAAGTCCTTATTCCCCTTTCACAGAGAATCACATTCGGGCATCCGTGAACAATGAGATACTCCGCCGCGGAAAGCCATTCCTCCACCGTCGACGCCATCCCCCTTTTGAGCAGAACCGGTCTTCCGGCGTTCGCAACGTGTTCGAGCAGGTGGTAATTCTGACAGTTTCTCGCGCCGATCTGCAGGCAGTCCGCCACTTCCGCAACCTGCTTCACATGGGTTACACCGAGAATTTCAGTGATGACCGGCATGTTGAACTCCTCTTTTATTTCCTTGAGAATCTGAAGCCCCTCCTCTCCAAGACCCTGGAAATCATAGGGGGAAGTGCGGGGTTTATAGGCTCCACCGCGGAGAATCCTTACGCCCGCCGCATAAATGTCTTTTGCGGCCTGTCTCATCTGCTCCCGGCTTTCAACGGCACACGGGCCGGCGATCACCTGAAAATTTCCGGCCCCTATTTTTTCCTTCCCTATCATTACAAAACTGTCGGATTCATGGTATTCCCTGCTCGCAAGCTTATACCGTTTCTGAATGGGAATGACATCCGCAACACAGGGAAACGATTTGAATATCTCCAGGGAACGGTGAATCTTCTCGTCGCCTACCGCCCCTATGACGGTATGCTCCACCCCTTTTATCACACGCGGTTCATAACCGAGATGCTCAATCATCTTGGAAACTTCATTGATTTTATCTTCCGGCGTATGCGGCTTGAAAACAATTATCATTTTTGCTATATCTCCCCATTGTTTTTTGGCAAAGTCATTGCCATAGTATGCCCGTATTTCCATCACATTCAACCCGGATCCCTGAAAAAAACATGGCTAAAGAAAAAATATTGGCGGTTCTCGACATAGGCAGCAATTCAACAGTGCTTCTGGTGGCAAAATGTCATCCGAACGGACATATAGAACCGATCAATGAAGTCTTTGCCATCACAAGACTCGGAAAGGGCATCTCGCATACCGGAGTCCTCTCTGAAGAAGCCATCAAATTCACTCTCGACGTTTCAAAGGAGATGCAGTCCATCGCAATGAACGAAGGCGCCGAAGACCTCATCATCACCGCAACAAGCGCCGTCAGAAACGCCAAAAACAAAAGCGAATTCCTGGTGAAATGCCATCAGAAACTCAATATCTTCCCGCAAGTGCTCAGCGGAAAAGAGGAAGCCAGATTCACTTATATCGGAGCCACATATGAAGTGGAATCCGAAGATCCGATCCTGACAATTGACATAGGCGGCGGAAGCACAGAGGTCGCATTTGGCACAAAAAACATAATGGTAGGGGCGCACAGCATGAACATGGGATGCGCCACCCTTTCCGAAATGTTCAACATCGGCAAAGGCGAATGGATCCCCCAGAGAATCGCCGCCAAAAGATTCATTAAAAAGAACCTTTTCTCAATAGTTGACGATGTGCATTCCTGGCTCGCCGGCAGAAAACCGGTAATTATCGCAAGCGGCGGAACCGCCACAACCTTTGCGGCACTTGTCCTGAAAGAAAATATCTACGACAGGAAACACATCAATTCCGTAAAAGTGGACAGCAAGATGGTCGCCGTCTTCGCAAGACAGCTCTCAAGAATGAGCATCGAGGAGCGGAACAAGGTTCCCGGCATGGAAAAAGAACGCGCTGAAATCCTTCCCGCCGGCCTCCTCATCCTTTCGGAATTCCTCCACTTCTTCAGCTTCAAGGAAATCAGCATCACCGCAAACGGCCTCCGCTACGGCGTAATGAAACACTGCCTCCAGAAATATTTCTGAGGAAGTCGTTAGCTGATAGCTGATGACAGACACAGCCAATAATGGCTTAACTACGAGCACGATTACTGACAACTCCCCCCCCCTTTTTGTCACTCCTCATCAACCACGGCGTGGATTGCGAGTCCGTATAAAAGTAATTGTCGAGACAATTACTTGTCTTGAAAAAACAAGCTCCCAGAATAAGGAGGGAATCATTTAAAGTCAAGGGCAATCCGGCATTGACTTACTACTCAATGGTGTTAACCTTGACGATGTAATTGCAAGCTTGCAGGAATTCAGATTTATCCTGTCTCCTGACACCTTTTGAAATTGGCTCAGCAATCTTATAAAAAGGGATTCGCATGAACAGAAATCACAATTGGCACCAGTCTCCAGTATCGTTTTCGAATCATTCCCTGTTCTTCGTAGTGTCGCTTACCATCGCAATATTCATGCTTTTGACATTTTATGTGGTAGGCACTTATCGGGATTTCAACAATATCAGGGAGTATTTCAAAATCACTGAAAAAACCGGAACCGTTGCCAAGCTTGATGAAGTCCTGACAATGTCGGCTAAAATGGCGGCCGCCACGGGGAACCTGGACTGGGAACAACGCTATCTCAAATATGATCCGGAACTGTCCGATGCGATAGATGAAGCCATTGCATTCGTCGGGAAATTCTGTCCTGCCACGCATGATCACGGCACAAATATCAGGACGGCGAACGACACTCTTGTTGAAATGGAGAAACGCAGTTTTGATTTAGTCCGGGCAGGACAGATTGACGCCGCCGCCGCCCTGCTCAACAGCAGTGAATATGAGATCTGGAAAAAAACATATCAGAAAAATCTTGATGATCTGTCGGAAGAGATGGCTCTGTTTGTAAAAACCGAATGCGACAAGTATGGATTCTCATCATATGTCATAATAATCCTGACACTCATGCTATTCCTGCTTCTGGCTTATTTGTTTTTAATTTCCATTATGCGGAGGAAATACGGCGTCGTGATCGAAGGGATGTACGGGAAAAGCATGCAGAACGAGCAACGTTTCCGCATTGCCGCCAAATCGGTAAGCAACCTGATATGGGAATGGGACATCGCCACAGGAAAACTGGAATGGTTCGGTGATATCGACGGAATCCTCGGCTATGCGCCTGGGGAATTCCACAGGGATCTTGCCGCCTGGGAGAAAATAATCCATGCCGATGATCATGACCGTGCGATGGCCGCAGTCGACAGGTCTGTAAAGCACGGCGAGGATTATGACGAAACATACCGCGTCCTCCGCAAGGACGGCGGAATTGTTTTCTGGCGGAACAGAGCGTCGGTAATCAGTGACAGGAACGGAAACATCGTCAAAATGATTGGCGCCGTGAGCGATGTCACAAATCAGAAAATGCGTGATCGTGCCCTAACAGAATCTAGGGATTCAGCCAACGCCTCCAACCGCCTGAAAAGCGAGTTCCTTGCGAACATGAGCCATGAAATCAGGACACCTATGAATGCGGTAATAGGATTCAGCGAACTCCTCTCACATGAGATAACTGATAAAAGGCACCGTGAATTCCTTGACAAGATAGTTTCAAACGGAAATATGCTGCTGAAGCTGATAGGCGACATCCTCGACCTCTCGAAAATTGAAGCAAACAGGCTTGTTCTCGAAACTTCCCCTGTTGAGATTGATATCTTACTCAGTGATGTTGTTCAGTCATTCAATCCAATGGCAGAGAAGAAGGGCATCTCGCTCGCGCTGTTTATTCCCAAGGATATTCAACTGATAACCTGCGATGAGGCACGGATCCGTCAGATTCTTTACAACATTATAGGGAATGCAATCAAATATACGGATAAGGGGGTGGTTGAGGTCAGGGCTGAAACAACGGCCACAGGTGAAGACGGCTCATGTTCCCTTAAATTCACCGTATCCGATACAGGCCGTGGAATACTCAGTCTTGACCAGCAATTTATTTTTGAACCTTTTGTTACTTTCGGAAAACATCACGCGGGTGAAAGCACCGGCATCGGGCTGAGCATCGTCAAACGTCTTGTTGATCTGATGGGCGGCAAAACATTCATTGAAAGTCAGCCCGGAAAAGGAACCGTCTTCACAGTTGTTATTCCGGTAACAGGACTTGCCCGCGAAAAAAACAGGGGGAACGGGCAATGAGGAATGCAGTAAAACTGACATTGTATTCGAAGGATCGACCGTGTTGCTTGTCGAGAATGACATGGATCACAGGCTACTTCTGAGGGAGATGCTTTCTACGGCAAATCTGAAAATCATCGAGGCTGCCGACGGCAAGCTCGGGATTGAAATGGCGAAGACCTGCCACCCGGACCTGATCATACATGATCTTTCCATGCCGGATATCGGCGGATTTGAGAGCGTCAAGGCCATACGGACTCACGAAGAACTCAGTGGGAAAAAACCTGTTCCCGTAATTATACTTTCCGCTTCCTCCCAGCAATATCGGAGTGAGGACGCCACCTTCTTGAACATCTCGGATTTTCTCGTGAAGCCGGTTCCGTGCAAAAAACTCAAAAAAAACATTTCCAGATTCCTGCCGCATGAAATCCTCGTGAAAAGCGGAACCGTTCCGGTAAAACCTGAAAACGAATTTCAAATGCAGGAAAGCGAGGAGTTGCGCCGGATTTTCCCGATGCTCGACGGTGAAATAAGGAAAGAAGTGGACTTTCTAGGTAAAAACATGAATTTCAGCAGGATCGGCAGCCTTCTTTCAAGACTTGAGGAGATTAGTGCCGGAAGCCGTTGCGCCCCGCTGAATGATTTCGTACTGAAGTTCAAGGCGAAAAAGGACTGCATGGATTTTGTGGGGATCAGAGCCTGTCTGGATGAATATTTTGTAATCCTTGGAAAAATGAGGGAGGTTCTTGAAGATGGAAAATAAAAACGGTACAGAACCCAATGCCGCAAAATTACCGCTTGTCCTTGCAGTTGATGATCAGCCTACGAACCTTCAGGTTATCGGCTCAGTTCTTCAGGCAAACGGCTTTGATGTCACTCTTTCCGCCTCCGGCGAGGAGGCACTCGTCATTGTCAGCCAGACTCCTCCGGATTTGATCCTTCTGGACCTGATGATGCCGGGGATGGACGGGTATGAAGTCTGTGCGGCGCTTAAGAAAAATATAACCACCTCGTTGATCCCGATAATCTTTCTCACGGCGAAGACGGAGACAGAGGACATCGTAGCCGGTTTCAACGCCGGTTGCGTCGACTATGTGAAAAAGCCTTTCTGTCCGGAGGAACTGCTGGCGCGAGTGAAAACCCATGTCCATCTCCACAGGCTTAGAAGCCTCATTTCCGCATGCTCGTACTGCATGAGTGTGAAGGATGATGACGGCTCATGGCTCAGGATGGATCAGTTTTTACGAAAAAAAACAGATGTGAACATATCGCACGGATGCTGCCCCGCATGCTATAAAAAAATAATGACACAGAATGGGCTGCCGGCCTGAAGGGTGCAAGAACCCCGCAGCTTTTTCATGGAACGCCACCACCCTTGGTGGCATTCTTAATTTTAAAGAATGTGGTACAGGCGTCTCGCCTGTGTTTTAATATAAGGACAAGAACAGGCGAGACGCCTGTGTCACATTATAACAGATGCCACCAAGGGTAGTGGCGTTCCATAAAAGTTGCGGCTTCCAGCCGCCTGATTCAATCAAAAACTCAAGCTTCTGCTTCGCTAAAATACTCTCGCCGGAAGTATCTAGTGTTGTGTCTCATAAATAACGATATTATGTCTATTTAATAATTCAGATTCACTACCGTCCCATGGATGATTGGATTACTGGATTGCTGGATGGTTGGGTATCAAAGACATAAGACCAAAGACATCTTAGATAAATTATCCGAAATGCCTTTCCAATAATTCTCATGCATCTCTATGACTTTTGTGTTATCTTGAACTCAAACCCAGTCATCCACTCATCCAACAATCCATCCGTCATCCTGTGGGATGACTGTGGATTTTTTTATATGGCAATTGTATGGATGGGGAAGGAACTAGAAAACGAATTTCACGTCGGCAAGACGTTTCTGGAATTCGTTGAGGACACGATCCTCCTCCTTCTTTCCGCCCTGCGCCACAAATGTCGCGCTAAAACGGACGTAGTGGCCGACATCATCCCAAGGAACAGTGCTGATGAGTTTCTCCTTGATCATCCACTGGCTGAATTCTTCGGCATTTGCGAAGTTCGCACTGTACTTGCCTTCCGCAGACTTCGGACATTTAACATAAAGATAAAATGAACCCTGCGGAACCTTGGCGGGAAACCCGATGGACTTGAGAGTCTCAACCATGCTCTTAAGGCGGCGTTCATACTTGTCACAGATCATCGGAGTGATTTTCGACTGCTTGTCGAGACCGGCGATCGCCGCTTTCTGAATGGCGGCAAACTGACCGCTGTCGGCATTATCCTTGACATTGGCGAACGCCTTGACGGCAAGTTCGTTTCCGCAGACCCAGCCAAGACGCCAGCCGGTCATATTGAACCCCTTTGACATGCTGTGAAGCTCTACTGCGCAGTCTTTGGCGCCGGGGATTGAAAGTATGCTGAGAGGTTTTCCCTGAAAATTAAGAGGCGCGTACGCTGCATCGAAAACAATCAGGATACTGTTCTTCCTTGCGAATTTTACGGCTTTCTCAAGCTGTCCGACAGTAGCGGAAGCACCGGTCGGATTGTTAGGATAATTAAGATAAAGCAACTTCGCCTTTTCACATTGTTCCGCAGTCAGGGAATCGAGATCCGGAAAGAAACCGTTCTCCTCGTTGAGGGGAAGGTTTATGGTTTTCCCGCCAAGATACTGCGACCATGTACCGAGAACCGGATATCCGGGAATTGTCATTATGGTGATATCGCCCGGATTTATGAAACATGCAGGCAGAAGTGAAAGGGCGGCTTTTGAACCGATGGAGTGGCAGACTTCCGTCTCAGGATTAAGATTGACATTGTAAAGGGCTTTCATGTAGCGGGCTACGGCATCCTTGAACTCGCCGATTCCATTATCCGTATAAGTGCGGTTCTCCCATTTCGCCGCCTCCTTGCAGAGCGCGTCAACCACTTCCGGAAAAGCCATGTCGTCAGGCTCCCCTACTCCCATGTCGATTATTTCAGCGCCTGGGTTCGCCTGAAGCGCGGCGCGCTTCGCCCTTTTGATTTTTTCAAATTTGTATATTTTC
This sequence comes from Victivallis vadensis, assembly GCA_945883805.1. GTDB lineage: Bacteria > Verrucomicrobiota > Lentisphaeria > Victivallales > GWF2-50-93 > GWF2-50-93. The sequence goes on from CAMCYE010000083.1 coordinate 9,034, forward strand.
GTGTCTTTCCCGAACTGATCCCCGCCAATCCTCTGCGCAAAATTCCCCTGTAAAAACGATTCCGACATTTAATTCTCCGTAATTATATATGTTAAACTTAAAATTTTTCCAGAAGCTGGAAAAATTTATTTCCTATACGATTCAATTAACCGGCTTTGCCGGTGTTCTTATGGAACGCCGAACTCCAGTTCGGCTCTTTTGCTATTTACCATTAAAGCCGGTCTGGAGACCGGCGTTCCTTTAGAGAAGATGTCGGCAGGATGTTTACCCGCCAATGGCAGCGCCTTCGGGTTACGCGCCGTGGCGCGCGACTAGGGCTCGGACTCCAACTTAATCAATCAGCTCAAAAGGCATAGTTATGCAATTGCCTCATCTAATCACCGATTCACCCATTCGCCGTTTCACCGATTCAAATCCTCGGGCAGGAATGCCCGAGTTACTTAGTGGTGCGAAAAACACCTTTCCGGTGCATGGAAAAGCGCGACTCCAAGTTCGTTCGCCCTCTTTATCACATCTGCATCCTTGATTGATCCCGGCGGTGAAATCATTGCAGTGACTCCTGCTTCCGCAGCCACTTCCACGGCATCGGGAAACGGGAAGAACCCGTCGCTCGCCATCACTGAATCCTTGATGTTCTCATTTCCCTGATATTTGTTATTGTACTTGTTAATCGCCTGTTCGACCGCGCCGACCCTGTCCTGTTCGCCCGTGCCAACGGAAAGGGTCTGCCCGTTCTTGACAATAACAACCCCGTTGGATCGTACGCTCAGATTGATATACCAGGCGGTCAGAATGTCTTCAAGCTGACCCGGCAGGGGCTTGACGGTTGACACAACTGTGCCAAGAACCTTATTTTCAGCCGAGGCCGGTTTGAGATCATCAAGGGATTTCAGATTGGTCAGCAAAGGTGCGGCGATAACCACCGACCCGTCGGCAAGGACTTTCAAAGTGTTGTGCATGTCTGAAGATTCTCCGACATAACGCGGAATATCTGAAATTTTCCCGCATTTGACAACCCGTATATGCCTGTTGAGTTTGAATTTCTCGCCGTCACTGAACGCCTCCAGCGCATACTGGTCAAACGACGGGGCGACGACGCATTCGACGAACGTCCCCATGATTTCCCTGGCGGCATGTCCGTCAACCTCGACATTGAAGGCTATGACGCTTCCGAATGCGGCTCTCGCATCGCAGTCGCGCGCCTTTATGTAGATGTCATACAGGCTTTCATCGCCACGCTGGACGGCGGCACCGCTCGGATTGACATGCTTCATGACAGCGCACGCCGGCTTGTCAAAGAATTTCACTATGTTCAGGGCATATGATATGTCTTCAAGATTAGTCTGCGAAAGTCCGCTTTTTCCGGTCTTGAGAATCTGCATGTCACCGATAGTGCAATCCTGGCCTTCAGGCTTATAATAGGCGGCAGGCTGATGAGGGTTTGTTCCGTAGCGGAGATCCTCGATCTTTTTATATTTCCTGCCCCTTATCTCGATAACGTCTTCAAAACTTCCAACGTTCTTTGAAAGATATGTGCTCCGGTTCATTGATGTTTCAGCCATTTTAATCTCCCGTGTGTTTGTTTGAAAGAATAAGTTTTAAGTTTCAGGTTTTAAGCATGAGATTGTTTTTTGGGTACGATAATCGCATTTCTTAAAACTTAACACCTGAAACTTAACACTTTTATCTTCCAATTCATTGAAAGGCTTAAATTGTATATCGTATAGAGATTTTTTCAACACTTAAATAAATTCACAGAGGAATTTATTTAAATGAAAAATAATAAGCTCTCCTGATCTTCACCCCCTGTTGCGGAGAATCACAAGCCGGCGCCTCCTCGCCAGGTCTGCTTGATTTATTCCCCCTGTCCGGTTATCTTTACACAAAATGAAATTCATCTCTTTGGAACAGTTAAAAGCTCGTTTTCACAAATGAAGTCAAGAAAAGTCATTATTTCCGAGGATGCTTTCAAAAAGGTTCCCGTTCGCCATTTATTACACTGCGGACGGAGGTCATAGCAGTCTTAGATATGAGGAAAAATCCTACTTGGCCAGCAAAACAAATCAGGAAAAGAACTTCAACACACATGTGACTCTTGCGATCATATTCTCCTTAATGCTTTTTTTACGCAGGGGAAAAAGCCTGAACTCATAAACTGGATAAAGGATAAATGAACTTACTCGTCTGGACATATCACAGGGTTCTTCCCGAAGCGTCTTCGGGCGCTGTCCGCGCGGAGATATTCGAAAAGCAGATTGCGAGTCTCGCAAAATCGGGCTGCAGATTCATCGGAACTTCGGAGCTTGAGGTGTTTCTCAAGGTGAAACTTCCGCATACGGACAAATGCACGATGCTCACCTTTGACGACGGATGGGCCGACAACCTCATCTGGGCAACCCCGATCCTTAAAAAATATTCCGCAAAAGCCGTCCTCGCCCTGAACACCGGATTCATAAATAAGAACTCCTGCGAAATCCGCAATTCTGAAAATTATAGGATGACAAATTCAAAAGAGGCCCTCGCCGCCGCCGCGTACGGCAGGGATTACTCGTCATTCCTGACCTGGAATGAAGTTATGGAAATGAAAAAATCCGGCGTCTGGGAAATACAGGCCCATGGGAATTCCCACTTCGGCTGCTACGGCAATTTGGACGAAATCCGGGGCTTCTACCCGGACAAACAGCACTGGACCATGGAATCCGCGCTAGGAGAACCTCCGTTCCCGGGCGCCCCCAGAACAACGTTCAGAAGTATTCTTGCCGACAGTAAGACCGTCTTGAGCAACGACCTGAAAAACACCCTGCGCCAAGCCAAAAACGAGAACGCGAGGCGAAAGCTCTGTAAAAATCACGGTTCTCCGGTGACAACGATTGAGACAGCGGAGGAATTCGGGAAACGCGTCAGAGATGATTTGACATCATGCAGAGACGCCATAAAAGAAAATCTCGGACAGGCTCCCGACTGTCTTTTCTGGCCGTGGGGGCATTATTCCGATTCCAGCGTGAAAATCGCGAAGGAATGTGGGTTCAAAATGCTCTTCACCATGGAGAAAGATGCGGTTACCGTCAAAACCCCGGCCGACAAGATCCCGCGCATTGCTGCTCCTGCGAATTTCGAAGATTTCCAAAGACAGCTCACAATTTATTCGAACCCGCTTCTGAGAAGTTTCAGAAAAATGCTGCCTTGAGATAAAACAATAACCCGGAGTTTTCAATGGCTTTAATCAACTGTGATTTTTTCTCCGACAGTCTCGGACTGTCCTGTTCCATGACCGTCATCCTCCCGCAGGGCACCTGCAATCAGACCGGTTTGAAAGGGATGGCGAAACAGAAAAAGCATCCTGTACTTTATCTGCTTCACGGAATGTCGGACGACCACACGATTTGGCTCCGCAGGACTTCAATAGAAAGATATGTCTCGGGCATGGGGCTCGCCGTTGTCATGCCCGCAGTCCACCGCAGTTTCTACACCGACATGGCGTGCGGCCCTAAATATTGGACATTCATCAGCGGGGAACTCCCGAAAATCGTCCAGTCGTTCTTTCCGATCTCGGACAAGAGACAGGACACTTTTGCCGCCGGCCTCTCCATGGGCGGATACGGGGCGTTCAAGCTCGCCCTGAGTCAGCCAGAAAGATTCGCCGCCGCCGCAAGTCTTTCCGGCGCACTTGACGTGGCCGCGCTTTATGAGAGATGGGGCGAGCCGAAGACGCAGGAAAGGGATGCAATCTTCGGAAGAAAATTCAATGATACAGAGAACGATCTCCTTCATCTTTCCGCGAAACTCGCAAAAAGCGACAAACCCAAACCCAGACTTTTCCAATGTTGCGGCACAGAGGATTTCCTCTACGGCGACAACCTGAAATTCCGCGACCACCTCGAAAAACTCGGAGCATTTAAGCTTCACTACGAGGAAAGCCCCGGAACCCACGAATGGGGCTACTGGGATGCAAGCATACAGAAGGTCCTGAAATGGCTGCCGATGAAAAGCAGTAATCAGTGATCGAGTGACCCTCCTTCGCCAAAGCTACGGCGGACAGGTCGGCGAGCCGTCCCTACCTTAAATTGGGTAATTTTGAAATCACCTCGCAGGAATTATCATCCTGCGCAGGTAATTCTGCGCATTATATTTTGTGTAACAAAAATATTTACCAAAAAAGATGGAACTTTCAAAGCCAGGGTTTAAATTAGAGGCCCTCTCATAAAAACAAACCAGAAAAAGGGGAAAATATGGCAACGGCAAGAGTTATTATCAAAGACGGGAACGATCTTGTAGGTAAAATCGTCGAGCTCGGAAAAAAACTCGGACTTGAAACAAAGGAAGAGTACAATGTCGCCAAGAGGATATGGGGAGCGAACCGGAATATCGACGTAATACTTCTCGACCCGAAAACAAGAAAAGTACTGGGCGTAGAATGCAAATATCAGAAAACATCCGGAACCATCGAGGAAAAACTTCCTGCGACAATAGAAGACATCAAAGCCTGGCCGATGAACGGGATTGTCGTGTATGGAGGCGAAGGCATCACGGAAAACATGAAATCGTATCTGGTCTCCACCGGTAAGGCTCTTGAATTTGATGAGTTGGAATCCTGGCTGAAACTGTATTTCGGCCTGTCCCTTGATTAGTACGGGCTTTTGCCCGTGACCTGAATGGGTAAAGAAAGTAATCAGTAATCAAGTTACCAGTCACAAGAAGTGAATTTCAGGATTTGACACTATGTGTTGATGCCTTCTTGGTCACTGACAACTAGAGCCTCCTCGAAAAGGTAATCTCAAAATGAAATTTGTCTTGAAAAGTAACACAGACATTCTTGTCTGTGGGTTCAAATTTCATTTTCCGTCACAGACAGGAATGTCTGTGCTACCCCCTTTTCGAGCAACGTCTAACCAGTGACTGATAACTTCTTTCATCTATGATGCCGGACGTTTCGTCAACGCTTAAAACATGGATCTATGAAACAAAGACAGCAAGTACCTGTAAAGCACTCAAACCAGTCTCCGGGATCTTCCGCCCAGATAAAGCCTTTCCTTAAATGGGCGGGTGGAAAAAGACGTCTGCTCCCGAAATTTCAGGACATGTATCCGTCCGACCTGAAAAACTGTAAAATCAAGAA
>CAMCYE010000084.1 GCA_945883805.1 Victivallis vadensis
CTCTTGCCTGTTGACAAAACTGATCCAAAAGCATATAATATATGCAAATGGAATAGCAATGGTATAGCCAGTAATGAAAATCAAATCTAAAAAATGTAAATATGCAATGGTGCGAGACCAGATTGTCGCCTCTGTTCTTGAGCGAAACCTGCCGGATGGCAGTCAATTGCCGCCGGAATCCGAACTGGTGGGCATGCTGAATGTGGCAAGGAATACAGTGCGAACTGCATTAGAGTTATTGGTTACAGAAGGCATCGTTGTTAAGCGGCGGGGGCATCCCTGTATAATTAATCGTAAAGCGATGGTGGAGATTCCGGTGCCACGGCAAATTGCCTGGATTGATATCAAAAACTCAGTCTCATCCAATCCGGTTTATTTCGAGATTTTTCGTACGCTTGCAGAGGAAAGCATCCGGCGGAATATCCGGGTAAATTATGTTTCCCTGTTATCCGAGGAAATGATGCAGTCTTATCTGATTGCTGAACATAATTACATAGGCACTATTCTCATTGCGCCAGACAGTTCCTTGGGCTGCGGCTTTCTAAAGAAATTGAAAACAAAACAGCTGGTTCTTCTGGATCCATCGGATTTAAAATTGCACTACAGGATGGTTGGTACAGACAATTATTCGGGCGCGTGCAAGGCTATAAGTTATTTGATTAAGCAGGGACATCGCAAAATAGTTTTTATGGGAATCGCCCCGACTTTTTCATCCTATGCTCCTTTCGGAGAACGGTTGCGCGGTTATCGAGATACTATGGATGCCGCCGGACTGGAGCGGGTTGAGCTTTTCTCCGAGAGCATGGACGTTTATCGCAATATCAAACCGTTTCTTGAGGCCCACCGTAATATCATCAATGGAGCGGATGCGTTATTCGCAATCTCCGATATGCTTGCATTAACATTGCTGACTATTGTTCCTACCTTGGGTTTCAGGATACCGGAAGATATTTCGCTGATTGGGTTTGACGGCATAATACATTCTGAATTTGTTGTCCCATCGTTGACCACCGTAAGGCAGCCCTTTGAGGAAATAGCACGGAGGACTCTCGAAATAATTCTTGATTTTGAGGAGAAATCTTTTAGTGCCGATTCAAATTCATGTCAAATAGAACCTGATTTGCGTCTGGGCGGCACTGTAATTAAACGGAAATCAATTAAATAGTGGAGGTGTGAAGTGAGATTTTTTTTGATGCTGACGGTAATTGTTTTAGGTGGTTGTTTATGTACTACCCCAAATAATATGGAGAAAATAAATATGACAAAAGAAGTTAACCAAAATATTGAACAAAACAAGATGTATTATTCGATAAAGGATTTCGGCGCTGTTGGAGATGGCATAACTGATGACACGGATGCTATACAAGCAGGGATTAATTTTGTGTATGCCAAGGGAAGTGGGACTCTTTTTTTCCCATATACAAAAAACGGATATAGAATTGCTAAGCCTGCACCAGAGCAGATAGATGGTAAGCCTTGCAGGTCACAGTTATATATTCCTTCCTTTACAGAAAACCCCATGGAAAGTCGCAATATCTGCCTAGAGGGGGAAATGCCCGTAGCGCAAGGACATCGATATCAATTGGTAATGGGAGGCAGGTGGGCATCAACCAATGCTGCCGGTTTTCCGATGGCCATCGCCAATGTCTGCCTCATCTCTAACTGGGAAGCGCCAGAAGAACCAGACCGTAATGCCCGTCCATGGGCTCTGATTTCTGTTCTGGGTGGGCACAAGCTTCCTTTTGGACTTGCGAACCTGACGGTGAAAAACCTTGAGTTTCGGGTTTTTCTCAATACGGACAAGATGTATCCAACATCAAGCGCTGCAAACTTCATGTCTACATCAAGACTCATCATTGAGCATTCTTATTTCGGCTTGGACAAGAACATAGGTTGCGTAAATAGCAACAAAGAATTGCTTGCGAATCCTTGCTATACTGCTGGAGTCATAACCTCAGCAGACCAGAACGACCATCAACGTCTTGATTCTGTCGGAGTACAAGGGTTTCGTTATGGATTTGTACTGGGAGAACATATCGGTGCAAATTATCTTTATGTCCACAACTGCGAGGAGGGGATCGTCTTCCACGACAGTTCGCACCTCAGCGTGCTCAACTACGTTGTTGCCCAGCATAACCGGATTATTGTTTCAGCCCTCAGGGAACCTACTTTCGCCGGACTATATCCATCAAAGAATATCTATGTCCAAATTAATGGCCTTAATTATGAAACTGGAACGAACACCAGACCAGTTGTATGCCAAACACAGTTTGTTGTATTCGACCCAGACAATCGGATCACCGGCCAGATAACGTACCACAGCGGGTGGCCTGTTTCGGCCAATAATTTTAGCATCACCGGCGGAAAACGGATCCGTGCAGTGAAGTTTGGCGATTGGATCGAGAATCTGACAGACGTAAATGCCGAGAAATCCACGGTGACGGGAAACAGCAATTAATAGAAAAGTAATCAAATAACGGAGGTGTTAAGTGAGATTTTTTCTGATACTGATGGTAATTATTTCAAGTGGTTGTTTATGCGCAGAATCCAATTTGCTGGAAAACCCATCTTTTGAGATTCAGCAGGAGACCGGCGGCGTTCCTGAGAATTGGAAAATAATAAAAAACGGTACATTGGAACAAACCCATTTTATGGATGATAAGACTGTGATGGACGGCAAATATTCCGCACGGCTTACCAATGAGAATCCAGAACTTGCAGGTGCTCAAGTCATTTGGCAACAGTTAAACCTGGGCTCAAAGCTCCAGAAGCTCCCAGCCGGAGCCAAAATTGAGTTTTCGGTGTATGCCCGAGCTGAAAAGGCGGGCACAACTTGTCATGTTTATCTTGAATCCATGTCCGCCAAAAAGCTTTGGGCAAAGACTGTCAAGCTGCAGCCCGGGCAGTGGCAGCGTATACAAATCGTTTTTGAAAAGGAAGATATCAATCTAAATAGCGCCTACGTTTGTTTAAGGCTGGTTGGTAATGGCAGTGTTTGCTTTGACAAAGCCTATTTTGGGCTTGCGGCGGATGCGCCCAAAGAACAGGAAATTGTGATAGACCCTGCTTCAAACCGTATTGCAAATGGATCCATGGAATTGAAGGATCCGAAAACTGGGGAGCCGCAAAACTGGTCGTTTGTCAGTAAAGATCCGGTTGGCAAAGGATATCTGGACACAACTAAAGCCGATAATGGAGCCAATTCGCTTTACCTGGAATCGGACACAGAGCCGAAGCAGTTGGTCGCCTGGACTCAAGACGGCATAGCATCACGGTTGATTGATTGTTCGCCTGGAACAGAGATGCTCCTTTCCCTGCGTGCCAACACAGGAGGTGAGCCGGGAGTTAAATTCCAGTTTTATATGGAGATGCAAAAAAAAGGTAAATTCATCGGCACTTTTAAGTCAAAGCCGGAAGGAATTTATGTCGGATGGGATACGAAAACGCTCAAATTTAAAATGCCTGATGAGGTGCCGGATAAAGTTTATCTCGTAATCCGTCTTCTAACTCATGGAAAAGTCTGGATTGATGATGTACGGCTGGATAAGGCGGATACGGCAGTTGTTCCCAAAAGCAATGCCGAGCTTGTTGCTAATGATTTTTGCCGTACTGTAAATCTCCCACCGAGGCAAACTTACATTGTGCCGCAACAACCCGGCAAGCTGCAGCTGGAATATCATCTGCCTGAGTCTGTATTGACCGTGATTCTTTCAGAAATAGATGGAAAGGAAGTTAAGCGTTATACGTTTGAGAATCTTCCGGTTCGCAAAACCGGCACGGCGGAAATAGTTTTGCCGGAGTTGCCAGAAAATGCTTATGAGCTTCGTTATGAAAGCGGTCAGGGTGATCAAAAACTTGCGGAGAACGATCTTTTCCGCATTCGAAAACCGCAAACCAAAGGCATCGCCTTCACGTCAGATCACCGGATGACCTTGGACGGGAAACCGTTTTTTCCGATTGCAGTGCTGACTCCATGGCTTAGTGTAGATGCGCTCAGGGTTTATTCGCAGAGCGGGATTAATACTGTCAATATTGGAGGATTTGCATCAGAGCTCCCATTAACCAAGTATATGTATGAATATACGTCTAAATATAATTTGGCGGTTTTCAGCTGGAACAATCTCGGCATGCGGCACGGAGCCAGTGAAACGTCTTTGCGTGACCAGATCGTCAAATGGAACAAAATCGCCGCAGAAACCACGAATTTCATTGGCTGGTTGGATGACGAATCAGCATGGAACGTTGTTCCTTTAAGCTCGCTTCAGCGCAATTACCGGCTTTATTTCAAATATGCACCAGATTATATAATATGGCAAAACCATGCGCCCCGTCTGACCGGCAGTCCCGGTTCGACTAGGGATGCGCCGGAAAGTATCCGCCGTTACTCCAGGCAATGCGATGTGACAGGGGTTGACATCTATCCGGTTCCAGACAGTTCCGGACACAACAACTTGCCCAACCGTTCCATAAGTTGTGTGGGAGACTACACGGATCTGATCATGGCTTCCGCTTGGGGGCAAAAGCCGGTCTGGATGGTATTGCAGGCATTTGGCTGGAGCGAAGAAAGCGGCGGCAAACTTGATGACAAGAGGCCTCGACCCAATAAGGAACAACTTCGGTTTATGGTCTATAACGCACTTACTCATGGTGCCAGTGGAATTATCTGGTATGGTGGAGGCACCAAAGATGTGTACTCGCAGTTCTGGGCGGAAATGGCGGATGTCAACCGGGAGTTGGGAGCTGTCACTCAAATATGGACTATCGGAACCGATATCAAAATGGATTCAGGATATAAGGATGTCAGGATATGTGCGCGAAGTGATAATGGACAAACTATAGTCATAGTCGTTAATGAAAGTCGGGAAAATCGTGAAGTCAAGCTGAAACTCCCCGGAAAATTATATCGTTCTCCAGATGGTTTGGAAATGGAAACCAATACGTTTGTCATGCCACCTCTAAGCGTGTTGGTTCTAAGTTCCAAACCTGTCATTATAAAGCCTTCCCAAGTATTTAAAGAGGAAATAACCGATGTTCCGGGAAAATATGGTTACCACCAAAAAACGGTATTGCTCGATGCCAACTGGGTGGCGCATCCTGAATTTCTGCAAAGCGACAACAAGACAGTTTTCGGAAGGCAGTCATTTTCACTTGATAAACTTCCTGCTGAAGCTACGCTGCGGATTTGCGGAGATGACTTCTGGAAAGTGAAAGTTAACGGTGGAATAATCGGAGACGGAGGAAGCCACGGTAAAGTCTTTGAATTTAATGTTTTATCTGCACTCAAATCTGGCAGTAATTTAATTGAAATTGAACTTTTGAATATTAGCGGTCCAACTGGGGTTGTCTACGAGATTCAAGCAGGCGGACAACACATCGCCTCCGGAGCGGACACCGAGTTCTCCGAGGACGGCAAGGCAAAGTGGATTAAAGCGTATGCCTTTGGGAAGCCGCCAATAAAGCCTTGGGGAACTCCCGGGGTTTTTTATACTGAAACTAAAAACTTGACGGTGAACTAATCTGAGTTTTAAAAGAGTCATTCTTAACTAAAAGGAAGAGGTGCCGGATGAAAACAACAATGCTCATGGGGACGGTGGTCAGGTGTCAGTGGTCAGGCGTCAGGGCAGTGACTGGAGGGCTGAAGACGGTGGTCGGTGATCGGAGGTCAGTGATCCGTAATCCGTCGTCAGTAATTGAAGTAAGGCAGGCAGGTAATCCAAGTCATAACTCGTTTAGGTTCACACTGATAGAACTTTTAGTCGTGATCGCAATCATAGCAATCCTTGCCGCAATTTTGCTGCCTGCACTGAGCAGGGCGAAACAAATGGCAAATTCGATTTCATGTATAAATAATTTAAAGCAAATTGGAACCAATGTTCAATTCTACACTTCGGACTATAATGATTATATTCTGCCCGTCAAGGACGCGAGACTTTATTTATGGTGGATTGTACTTGAAGAACAATACAATCCTGGATTTACGCTAGCTTCTGGAAATAGATCCAACATGTTTCATTGTCCAGCCCAGCCTCTAACTGATTATTCCTATTCCGCGATTTCAAGAGCTGTCAATAATTATACATATAATGGCAATATTGGATTTAAAAAAATCGGGACGTTCGTAAAACCGTCATTAACGTTGCTGACTTTTGATGGTAATGTCAGAAATGCCCCCCCTAAATATATTTACTCTGTTGTGTCCCACCTTATTTATATTCCAGGATACACCTATAATGCTTCAACCAATCCGGATCCGGCAACCCACATGAATAAATGGGTAAATGCTTTGTTTGTAGACGGGCATGTAGACAGTAGTCCGCCGCGTGCTTTTACCACTGCAAATGGTTTATTGTGAGGATTAGAGGAAATGCTTGGATTCCACATAGATTTTAACACGGCTCATTTTAATCCGCAATATCTTCGCAAGTGGTTGCGGCAGTTGGCTGATTTAGGCTATGATACAATTGTCTGGGAGTTGGAGGATTATGTCCGCTGGGATATCTGCCCGGAGACTGCCTCTGCCGAGGCCTTATCGAAAATTGAATTCACTGCAATCCTTGATTACAGCCGTTCGCTCGGATTAAAAAACATTCCGTTGCTTCAGTGCCTTGCCCACAGTGAATATGTTCTGAAACACGAAAAACATTACCACCTTTCAGAAAAACCAGGGTCTCTGTCCTCATATTGTCCGAGAAATGAAAAAGTCCATCAATTCTTGACAGCTTGGATCTCTGAATATCTGGAAGTATTTCATGATGCTGAATATTTTCACTTAGGCTGTGATGAAGCTTTTAAGCTTGGCAAGGAATGCCCGTCATGTTCCACTTTTATTCTTGAGCATTCTAAATCAGAATTAGTCGTCACCCATATAAACCGCCTTGCCGCAATATTACTGAAACGGCAGATTACACCAATCATCTGGGCGGATATGGTATTGACTCACCATGAGTCAATCAATCTGTTGTCTCGCGATATTATGCTTTTTGATTGGCGCTATGAAATATATAGGGGAAACGGCAAAGTATGGGGATGGGATGAGGTTGGCGGACGCCTTTACACGGGTGAAACAATTCCCGAAAACATCAAAAAGACATTCATGAAATGGCTTTATCCCCTAGGCGACGAGCTTGCGAGGGAACCTGAACCTTTTTATACTGCAGACTATCTAAAGGAGATGGGATTCAAAGTAGTCACTTGCCCTACTGCGTCCTGCTATCAGGACAATGTCTTCGCCCCTCGGAATTTCATGCATATAGCCAATATTTTTGATTCAACCCGGAAAGGTAATACCTTGGAGGGCAGTGTGGTTACCAGCTGGACGGTGCATCTTTTCCCTTATGAGCTTCAGTTTCCGGCCATAGCGGCAGCAAAATATGCCTTGAACAATGACTACTCCCTGGAAGCTTTTCAGGTGGAATTTTCCAAATATTTTTTCGGTCTTGCCAATAATGATTTTTTTATTGCAGCAGGACTGCTTTCTAAAAACTGCCTTTTTTCATACGGAGGAACTCTGGGATTCGGTAAATTCACCAGGCCGGCAGAGAGTGGCCACATCAAGCGAATTCTGGCCCGCGAGCTTGAGGCTAATCGGCTGGATGCAAATATTGAGAACTGCCGATCCAGGAAGCAGGAATACGGACAGGCTAAAATCATGTTTGAACAACTGTTAAATCAGGAGTTGCTTAATCGGGATCTTGTTGAGAAATGGCTGTTAGCCGCCAGAAACTTGGAAAACCGTGCCAATGTATCGCTTTTAATTTTACAGATGCGTAAGGCGGATTCATCCATGGATACGCTTCGCCCGGGAAATGACGAGATTACGGCGGTATTGTCGGAACTGCGTCTGCTGAAGCAGTTGACTGAGGAAATGTACCAGAGCATTAGTATGCCGCAACGCAGGGAAGAGATTATTGGCTGGATATTCAACGCCGTTGAAGAGGAACTTGCCGGATACATTAACATAAAGGGAAAATGATGGGTGCATACGAAAATGCAGATGCAGTACATAAGAAGCAGGTTGACATACTTTTAGATGAGGCAAAGGCAAATGGTGGTATGGCACCGGTAGACATAGAGCAATTCTGGGAAGATCAGGAGAAAGCCGCGGCAAATCCGTTTGGAGAAAATATTCCCCAATGCGCCTTTGGCGCCACCCTTACTCGCGAATGTGTTTTCGATGAACTGGGTGTCAAAGAAGATTTTAGGCGGTTCCTTCATGAAGACGAAGTATGGGCTTTGGAACTTTCAAAACGCTATAACGACTTATCTGAGAAAATTGTCGGACGCCGTCTATTGACGGAGAAACCTAAGGATAAAAGCAGAGAGTGGCCAGCAGGGATAAAAGGACTTAACGACATCTTTGAATCTAAGAATGTGTGGGAAGGTGGCGTTACCGGTTCCTGGTGGCTGGAGGAGTCAGCCCATACGCCGGAGGAGCTTTCCCATCTTCTTGACCGCGTTGAAAAGCGTTTGGAAAACCTGAAGGAATTCCTGTTTCCGGAAAACTGGGAAGCTGAGAAAAAACGGTTGGTGGACATAGGTTGCAAAGTTCCTCTATACAGAGGGCAGCGCGGCCCCTGTACTTTCGCCACATCTATATACGGAGCAGAGAATCTCCTGATGCTTTACTATGATGATCCAGCCTTGATGAAGCGATTTAGCGAAATTATATGTCGGGCAATTCTTGAGAGAGCCCGCATTTTTGACGAGGAAGCTGGAACTGAAACAGTTGCTCAAAATGGACGTGGTTGGAGTTGGGCCGACGACAACTGCTGCCTCTTTACCCCGGAGATGTATGAGTTTTTTGCAATGCAGATTCACAGGGAAGTCTTCGGTAAATATGCCTCCTTTGAAGGATCCATTCGCTACCAGCATAGCGACTCCGCGATGGGGCATCTGCTTCCTCTGTTAAGCGAGTTGGAATTGACCGGGACAAATTTCGGACCAACGCTGACGGTCAGTGAAATTCGTAACTATTGCCCCCATGCAAGAATCGATGGGCAGTTGTCGCCATTCACATATAGCAGAAACGAAGAACAGAACATGATCTCTGAATTCCTACGAGATTTTGAACAGGCTAAAGAAAAACGCGGATTGAATTTCACAACAGCTGGATCAATTAACAATGGCAGTCGTCTTACAGGTATGCGCCTGTTGATGGCGGCGGTCCAACGCTACGGACGCTATTGAACAATCCCTAAGTGTGATTAGCCAACCATACTTTAACACTAGCCTGCGGTTCGGAAGAAAGATTAAAAAAACAGGAAACATTAGATCACGAGGAATCAATAATTATGAACAATATTTTTCGCAATGCCAGTTGGATATGGAAAAAACAAACCAAGGACAGTGAGCATCAGTATGTATGTTTTCGCAAAGAATTTGTAATCAACAATTCCGGGGGCGGGTCACTGTATATTTCCGCCGACACTGATTTTGTCGCATATCTGAACGGTCAGGAAATAGGACGCGGACAGTTCAGCGATTATCCGGAGGAAAAGACTTACAGCGAATTTAAGGTTGAATCGCTGCTGAAGCCCGGCAAGAATGTGTTTTGTGTTTTGGCTTATTACTGCGGAGCTGATTTTTCAACGTATACACCTGGCAGAGCTGGAATGATTGCAATACTAAAAACTAGGGAGCGGGAGATTGTAACTGAGGACAGCTGGAAATGCCTTCAGTCTTCCGCATTTCAATCAGGCGGATTGCCGCGTCTTACGAGCCAGCTTGGTTTTGTCACCATGTTTGACGCTCGTAATGATTTGGATTGGCTGAATCCAGATTTCGATGATTACTCCTGGCCTATGGTGGAAGTAAGGGGAAATGCCACAGGCGGATTCTGGAAGAAATTGTCTCCCAGACCGGTGCCGCCGTTAGTGATGAACCCGCGCATTCCAACTCAAGTCGTGATGCAGGGAAGTATTTTGCGGGGAAAGGAACAGGAAACCTTTGCAGATACTGTGGCTGATGACCTGATGGGGCATTATGATTTAACACGGGTTTTTGAAGGATTTCAATCGGAGTATTTAAATTCCAATCCGGTACTGAACGGTTCACAGAACTGTTCACTGCTGTTCAAGCAATCCCAAGCCCCAGCGAACGGCTGGTTCGTAATTGTTGACTTCGGCATGGAAAACGTAGGTTTGGTTGACATTGAGCTTTTCGCTTCTGCCGGAACCGTAATTGACATCTCACATGGCGAGCATCTGCTGGATGGCAAAGTCCGGAACAAGGTCGGCGGCAGGAATTTTACCGATCGCCATATCTGCAAAGACGGCTTGAACTGTCATCTGCTGCCGTTCAGACGCATCGGTGGACGCTACATCCAATTGAACATTACCAATGCAAAAACTCCGGTTTCAATCCTCTACACTGGGCTAAGACCGCTCAGTCTGCCATTACCTCCACAGGGATATTTTCAAAGCGAAAACACACTGGCAAATAAGACGCATGAGATTAGCGTCAGGACACTAGAGCTTTGCATGCATGAACATTACGAAGATTGCCCGTGGAGGGAACAGGCGCTTTATACCTACGACTCCCGGAACCAGATGCTTTACGGATATTATGTCTGGGGTAATTACGATTTCGCCGCAGCCTCGCTTGACCTTCTTGGACGCGGCATCCGCCCGGACGGCCTGCTGGAATTATGCGCACCCACCAAACGCGCCATGACTATACCGATATTCAGTTTTGTATGGGTGTCGGAATTGAACGAGCACTGGTTGCACAGCGGATGCAACGCACTTTTCCGTAAATTCGATTCGCAAATAGAATTTATGATCGGCAAAATTCTGGAACGGCATAATCCGGACAACGGTCTGTACCGGCTTAATTCCGGCAAAGAAATGTGGAATTTCTACGAATGGGTCCCGGGTTTGTCGGTAATGGGTTCCCAGGAAGACGAATACCATGCGCCTTACAATTTATATTTTCATGAAATGCTCCTCTCATATGCTGAAATGCTCCGGTGCGACGGGCAGAACGGCAGGGCCGCGAAGTATTCCACGCTTGCGGCGGAACTGAAAGACGCAGTCAACCGTAATTTCTGGGATGTCGGGCAGAACTGTTATGCGACAAAAATGATCGGCGGAAAACTTCAGGAATATCACGAGCATATCCAGTTTCTGGCGTTATACAATAACATCGTTCCCGCAGAAAAATTGCACGTTTTGTTGCAGACCGTTTATTTCGGCAAGCTGGAAGGGGTGACTTTCAGCGCCATGCTTTACATGCTCTCCGCGATGATGCCCTTATCGCCGCAAGCACGGGGATATGTTGCAACAGTACTGAAACGCAGTTTTGACCCGATGATATTGTCCGGTGCCACCAGTTTGTGGGAAACTGGAAAAGGAGCATCCGATTTCGGTGGAGCAGGCAGTCTTTGCCATGCTTGGAGCAGTCTGCCGGTGTATTACTATCACGCCTGGTTGCTTGGAGTAAGGCCGCTGGAGCCCGGGTTTAAAAAATTCCTGTTGTCTCCCTGTCCCGGCAGTTTTAATGCCGTAAAAGGATCTGTTGCGACTCCTTCCGGTTTCATCTGTGTGGAATGGTGCAAATCCGTAAACGGTTTACAGATTACAGCTACTGGCCCGGAAAACCTGACTCCAGTGCTTGCTGTGTTTGATGAAGCTCCTGTGATTTCCGCCAATTACAACGGTAGAGCAGTTGAAATTTATCGAATCACTGGAGTAAATTCTGAATTATAGGTTCATGCAGAATCCATCGCCGCTTTCGGCCATATGTTGAATATGAAGGTCGTACACCTTTGATAGTTGTAGGAAACGGTGGCGTGGATTGTTAAAGAAAAAATAGCGGTTTAAAAACCGTTACGGATTTAGGAATAAACAAAAGGAAACAGTGTCCGATGGGAAAGAAACTAGGAATTGGTGTGGTTGGCCTTATGATGGGGTGCAATATGCTGCATGTCAATCGCCATCAGGGACAATTCCGCTCCGAGGTCAGAGGCATCTGCGATATTCGCAAGGATAGGCTTGACCAATACGGAGCTGAATTTTCCGTGCCATATGCGACAAGCGACTGGCGCGAATTGATTCAAAGAGACGACATAGACATTATCGGGATTTTCTCACCCGATCATCTCCATATTGACATGATCAGGCTGGCGTTTGAAAACGGCAAGCATGTTATCTGCACTAAACCCATGGTTGTCAGCCTTGACGAGGCAAAGGAGACTGTCAACCTGGTGCGCAAATACAAACGTAAATTCCTTGTCGGCCAGACCCGGCGTTTTGTGACTCATCATCAGGAGGTCAAGAAATTCTACGACAGCGGCAAAATAGGAACTGCAATGGTTGCCGAGGCGAGTTATGTTCATGGCGATATGTGGAAGGTGCTTGACCGCGGTGCCTGGCGCTATGAACACCCTCAGGACATTATTTATGGCGGCGCCTGCCACCCGATTGATCATCTGCGCTGGTATTTCGGAGATGTTGAAGAGGTTCACGCCTACGGCTGCACCAGCCCTGTAGATTTGCGATATCCTCAGGACAAGGAGATAAACTTCATCATAAATATGAAATTCAAGAGCGGTTTGATTGCCAGAGTGACGACCCTCTGCGGAATCCACGAACAGCCGGGCGGATCCTGCAGTGATATCATGCCCATGGAAGGTGTCAGCATCTTTGGTACGCATGGAACCATTGTGAACTACCATGCCGCATACCGTGAAGGCGGAAGGCACGACGCTCCGCGCCAGGAAGTTCACTTTGCCAAAGACGATGTTGCAGAGGATTTTGACGGCAAAGCTTATTCCGGCCATCTTATGTCGGTGCTCAAGTATGTGCAGGAACTGGAAGCGGACATATTCGATAACAAGCCGATTACAGTGAATGAAATCGAAGGTGCCAAATGCATCGCCACTTGCGCCGCATGTCGGGAATCCATTGAAAATAAACAGAGCGTAAAGGTGTTCAATGAGTTCTGATGTGAATCAAGGATATTGGGAGAAACAGGAATATTTATTCCCAGACGGATTTGAAGTTGAAATAGGAGGTTTTGGGTTCGTCCGGCTCCGCGTTCATGTAGTCGAAGAAGTCTGCGGAATTCGCAATTTCCGATGAGTGAGACTGGTAAGGACTCAGTTTAGGCTGTCCGGCTGAAAAAGACCAACCACAGAGGACTCAGAGGAATTCACAATTATCATAGGATCCCGATGAATATGTTTTTCTTCTCTCTTCCTCTGTGTACTCTAAAACAACTAAATATCTTCAATCCGTTTTCAAGTCTTAGAATCTAAGAGTTTATTATTGTTAGAGTACTCAGAGTAAAAAGGATATTTTTTGCTCTAAATTCCTACTTAATAAAATTCTTCTCTCTGTGCCCTCTGTGGTTAGTCCCAGCCTAGACTGAGCCGTTACTGAGACTGTGGAGAAAGTGACAGACTCATTCCGCCAAAGGTTGACGTTCCTGTTCAAACAGTTTATATATGGCATACAATGGCAGGACTTTGATTTTGTCGAAACACGAGAAGTTCTCAAGAGAAATACGGATTCCATATTCCGAATCCCTTCCGACCATGAACTGCCTCATGCTCTGCATCTGCCCTTTGGTTCCCGCCTTAACCTCCAACGGGATGATCTGCTTGCCTTTTTGAAGGATGTAATCTACTTCGGCATTGCTACTTTTGGATTCGCGATGCCAGTAGAACAACTGGTTCCTTGTTTCAGGACTGCTGTAGGAGAGGATTTCAAGTGCAGTGAAAATTTCAGCAATATTTCCGGAGTTTATGGAATCCAGATCGTCGGCCACAATGATATTTGACAGATCCAGTCCAAGCAGCCGCTGATGCATCCCTACGTCAAATAATGCGACCTTGAACTTTTTTGGGTCAATCTGGGCGCCGAGAGGGA
>CAMCYE010000085.1 GCA_945883805.1 Victivallis vadensis
AACGTGTTTTCAGTCGTAATAAAACAGCCGGACAGGGCCGATTCCAAGGCCAAGCTGGTGCCTGGGGTTTACAGGCTGGGAAGCAGTCCGGCCGCGCACATCCAGTTCAATCGGCCGGAAGTGTCGGCGAAGCATGCGCTCATGACTGTATCCGACAATTCCCTGAAAATAGCGGATGCGGGAAGCAGTAACGGGACGTTTGTCGACGACCAGAGGATTGGCGCCGATCCGGTTGAGGCTTCCGTTGGTTCCGTCATAAAACTTGGGCTGGTGGAAATATTTGTCGAGGAAAACATAAGTTCTCTGTCCGGGAAAAAATCGGAAGCTGTCATAGCAAGCAAAATCCTTGCGGATCCTGCGCGCATTGAAAAGATTGAAAGTGAAATTGCGAGGACTGCCGCGAAGCTTAAAGATGCCAGTGGCAGGGACAGGATTCCCGTCCTCAAGATTTCCGGTATTTCCGAGGAGGCCAGGCCGATAGTGCAGGCGATCAAGAAGCAGGCGCACGGCGAACTGATTAAGAGGCTCAACCTGAAACGCATGGCTATTTCCGGCGCCTCCGAGCTCGAACTCGCGGAAAAGGCGAAAACCACAATCCACGATATCCTCTCCGAACTCACCATCGCGCTTCCGTCCGGGGTGACACTTGAGAAAATCGAATCCGAACTTGTCAACGAGGCCATAGGGCTTGGGCCGCTTGAAGAGCTCATTGTCATGAACGACATAACTGAAGTGATGGTGAACGGGCCGAACCAGGTATATGTTGAAAGGGAGGGAATCCTTTACAAGACCGATACGGCGTTTGCGGACGACAATCAGGTGATGGCGGCAATTGAGAGGATAGTTTCACCGCTTGGCAGGAGGATAGATGAAAGCTCTCCGATGGTGGACGCGAGATTGAAGGACGGGTCGCGTGTCAATGCGATCATTCCGCCACTTTCCCTTATCGGACCAACCATAACAATCCGTAAATTCTCGAAGACTCCGTATACTGTGAATGACCTCGTCAGGTTCGGCTCCCTGACCCAGGACATGGCGAAATTCCTCGACGTATGTGTCAAGATCAGGAAGAACATAATAATCTCCGGCGGTACCGGTTCCGGTAAGACGACGCTCCTCAATGTCGTCAGTTCATTCCTGCCGATCCGGGAACGAATCGTGACGATTGAAGATGCGGCCGAACTCCAGCTGAAGCAGGATCATGTGGTGAGACTTGAAGCCAGACCTCCCAATATTGAAGGAAAGGGTGAAATCTCAATCCGCGACCTGGTCAGAAACTCCCTGCGAATGCGTCCGGACAGGATAGTTGTCGGCGAATGCCGGGGCGGCGAAGCCCTCGACATGCTCCAGGCGATGAACACAGGTCATGACGGCTCGCTCACCACAATCCATTCCAACTCCCCGCGGGATGCCATGGCCCGTCTTGAGACACTTGTCATGATGGCCGGGTTCGACCTTCCGCTCAGGGCGATACGCGAACAGATCGCTTCCGCAATCTCGATTGTGGTTCAGGCCGACCGGCAGAAGGACGGATCAAGAAAAGTCAGCACCATCAGCGAAATCATAAAGATGGAAGGCGAGATAATCACGATGCAGGATCTGTTCATCTTCAAGCAGGAAGGGTGGTCAGCATCGGAGAAAATCATAGGGAAGCATGTAGGCTGCGGTAACATACCGTCGTTCATGGAGGAGATACAGAGGGCGAAACTCGATCTTGATATTGCGATCTTCGCAGACGGACGGGGGGATTACAGATGATGCTGGAATACGGACAGATGATTGCGAGCCTCTGCGCCGGGGTTTCAGTGATGTTCGCCACGCTGGTCATTGTGGAATTCGCATCTTTCGCATCATCCAGATACAAGGAAAGATATTTGCGCGATACGGCGGTGGAGCTGGATGACGTGTTTCTCCAGATGCCAGCGGGGCGGATATTTGACCTTACAATTGCGCTCAGCGGACTTTCAGCGTTTATTTCCGTAATAATTTTTGGATTGTCGAGCACTAGCTGGTCCTGGCCCAAGGCCGCGTTCATTGCCGCCATGGCGGCAGTTGTGACATTTCCTGCGCCGCGACTCTATCTCAAGTTCCTCGGAAAACGCCGGCTCGAGAAATTCAATGAACAGCTTGAAGACGCATTGAACTCCATGAGCAGCGCCCTCAAGGCGGGTTTCAGCATAAACCAGGCGATTGAAGTCATAGCGTCGGAGAACAGGAACCCGATTTCCGTGGAATTCCGTCTTCTGCTTCAGGAAATCAGGCTTGGTGTCCCTCTGGAACAGGCTCTCGAGAACATGGTCAAGAGACTCGGGAGCGAGGACTTTGAACTGGTGGCTACTGCGATCCTGACCGCGCGCCAGACGGGCGGTGAACTGACAGTTATTTTCGAGAGGCTTGCCGGAATGATCCGTGAACGCATGAGGATTTCAGGCAAGCTCCGAGCGCTCACCGCACAGGGGCGTTTGCAGTCATATATTGTCGGGGCGATGCCGTTTCTCCTCATGATTGTCATGAATTACATAGCACCGGACATGATGAGCGCATTTTTTAATTCAATGGCGGGGATACTTCTGATACTCGGGGCGGTAATGCTTGTAGTGATGGGATTCCTGGTCATAAGGAAGATTACGAATATTGATATTTGATTTTTTTTCGTGACGCGGGAAAAAATAACAATAAAACGGGTAGTGGAAATGTTTGTTTCTTTAATGACAGTTCTGGCGTGTGTTTCCGCGGGGGTGGCGGTTTTCTGCATTTCCCTTTTCCTGTTCCGTCTGCTTGAACAGCTTGAAATTGAAAAAAAGGAAACTTCCAGACAGCTTCCCCTGATGTTTAAAATGATGATGCCGTTCACTGGAAATGTTGACGGGCTTGTCAGAACCTCGTTTTTCGATGTTTCAAGGAAAACCGCGGGGGAACAGATTCTGATGGCCGGATTCGACCAGCTGATAGATGAACATAAGTTTGTGGCGGTGCAGGTTCTCCTGTCCATGATTGGAATTTTTTTCGCCATCGCCTTTTCGGTCATGAAACAGCCGTTTCTCGGAATCATCTTCCTGGCGCTTGTCTACCTTTATCCGAAAATATGGCTTAAGGGAATAGTCAGAAGACGCCACCACGAAATTCAGAAAGCCCTTCCCAATGTGCTCGACCTTCTCACGCTCTCCGTTGAAGCGGGGAAGGATTTTCTCACTTCCCTGCGCGATATCCTGTCCAGGAGGAGGAGTGATGCCCTCGGTGAGGAGCTTGAAAGGACCTTCCGTGAAATCCAGCTTGGAAAACAGCGCCGTGTCGCTCTCAAGGAACTTTCAAAACGCGTCCAGCAGCCGGATCTTTCAAACGTTCTCAACTCAATCGTCCAGGCGGACGAACTCGGTGTCAGCATCGGGCAGATTTTGAGGATCCAAGGCGACCAGCTGAGGAACAAGAGGTTCAACCGCGCCGAAAAACTTGCCAACGAGGCGCCCGTGAAAATCCTCTTCCCCCTGGTGCTTTTCATTTTGCCGTCGGTCATAATAATACTTATGGGGCCGCTCATACTTAAAAGCTTTAACATTCTTTTCAAATGATACATAACCTCACAAAGAAAACCGTCATCGCGAGAAAGTCATTTGTCGCAATGACATTGCATGACCGTGCGAGGGGACTCATCGGAAGGGATTTTCAGAATTTCGACGCCATGGTTTTCAACAACTGCTCGTCCATCCACACAATGTTCATGTCTATGAGCATTGACGTGCTTTTCATCGACAGGGACAACAAGGTCTGCGGACTTCGCAAAAACCTGTGTCCATGGATTCCGTTTGTGAGGGGCCCTGGGGCTTTTTGCGTCATAGAGCTCCCCGCGGGAACCATTGAAAGGTCGAATACCGGAAAAGACGATATTGTAGACCTCAACGCCGAGCTCACGGAAAAAGCCATGCAGGCTCTCATCGGCAAGGAGATGGTCGTGCCTCAGGCGGCTGTTTCATTCAAGGGAAGTAAGACCTGAAGAACAATTGAATATCCAATATCCAACACGGAATGTCCAATATCCAAGGAAATTATCGCAATTTTTCCTTTTAGCCGTACTTATGCTTTTGAATAATATTGAGTTCAACTCGTCGGTTTTTTTAAAAAATAATAATTTTCTCCGACTATTAAATGAATTTGTCTTTTCTTCCCTTCATCGGTTGAATATTCCGTGTTGGATATTGGATATTCAGTCTTTCTACCCACTCGATCTGAGAAGAAGCCATTCTTAATTCCTAATTCGTAATTCCTAATTCGATTATTCCTGCCTTCCCATTTTCGCGGCTTCGTCATGGAAGAAACAGGCTGAGAAGTGGAGTTTCTCATCTTTTACCGGATACAGTGCCGGTACTTCGTTTTTGCATTTTTCCTTTGCTATCGGGCATCTTGGATGGAACGGGCAGCCCGTGGGTGGATTGAGGGGGGAGGGGACGTCTCCGGGGAGGATTATCCGCGATTTCTTTGTCTCCGGATCTACGGTTGGAACCGCCGAGAGCAGGGCTTTTGTGTATGGGTGGCACGCACCGCCTGTCATGTTTGAACTTATTCCGCTTTCGACAATTTTGCCCAGGTACATGACCATGATCCTGCGGCTTATGTGTTCCACAACTGCCAGGTCGTGGGCTATGAAAAGAAAGGCCACCCCTGTTTTTTTCTGTATCTCGATCAGTAGGTTTATTATCTGGGCTTGAACGCTTACATCCAGCGCGGAGACCGGTTCGTCGGCGACGATGAGTTCAGGGTTGACGGCAAGCGCCCGAGCGATCCCGATTCTCTGCCTCTGTCCGCCGCTGAACTGGTGGGGGTGGCGGAACATCTGCTCGGAACTGAGTCCGACCATTTCAAGAAGATCCACAACCCGGTTTTTTCTTCCGCCCGCGTCTAGCGACGTGTGGACCGAAAGAACCTCGTCAAGTGCGCCGTACACGGTCATTCTCGGGTTCAGCGAGCCGTACGGATCCTGGAAGATCATTTGGAACTTCCGTCTCGCCTTCCGGAGTTCTCCGCCTTTGAGGGATGTGATGTCTTCATTGTTGAGGAAAACTTTTCCGGCCGAATGTTTTTCAAGTCTTATGATTGTTCTGCCGAGTGTGCTTTTGCCGCATCCGCTCTCCCCGACCAGTCCGAGTGTTTCACCGGCTTCAAGCTCGAAGGAGACGTTGTTGACGGCGACGAGATGTCTTGCCGGGCTGAACATGGAGCCCCTGACCGGATATGATGTGCTCAGATTTTCTACTTTGAGTAATGGCATCTGCAGGAATGACCTTTTTGTTTTTCCAGGATTTCCGGAACGGTTGAAGCGCAGAGCGCCTGTTTTTCCCCGGAAAGGGATGTTGCGAGCGGGCAGCGTCCGTAGAACCTGCAGCCGCAGGGATAATTCGCGGGGGAGGGGACATTGCCCGGAATGGTTGCGAGTTTGCCTGATCTGCGTCCGAGTTTCGGAACTGCCGAGAGCAGTGCCAGAGTATAGGGATGAAGCGGTCTTTCCATAATCTCTGCGGTGTTTGCGGTTTCCACCACGTGGCCTGCGTACATGACGACAACCCTGTCGGCCATGTCGGCGACAATTCCCAGATTGTGTGTAACCAGAATTATGGACATGCCCTTCTCTTTGCGTATTGAACGGAGGAGTTCCAGTATCTGCGCCTGTATTGTGACGTCGAGCGCGGTGGTCGGTTCGTCTGCGACAAGCAGGTCGGGGCGGCTTGCCAGCGCCATTGCGATCATGATTCTCTGCTGCATTCCACCGCTGAGTTCGTGAGGATAACATTTCATTTTCTGTTCAGGTTCCGGAATCCCGACTTGGCGTAGCAGTGAGATTATTTCATTGCGGACGTCTCCGTCATCCTTCTTCCCTATCCTGAGATAAATCGATTCGGCGATCTGATCTCCCACCCGGAATACGGGGTTGAGGGATGCGGAAGGTTCCTGGAAAATATATGAAATCCTGTGTCTGCGGAATTCGCGCAGGTCTTTTTTATTGAGGGGGAGGACGTCGTATTCTTTTTCAGCGTGGTGGAACTTTATGGAACCTGACGAGTATACGCCGGGAGGTTCAGGCACTAGCCGGGCAAGCGCCATGCAGGACACGCTTTTCCCGCAGCCGCTTTCCCCGACAAGCGCAAGGATTTCACCTTTTGTGACTTGGAATGAGACCCCTGTCACGGCGGGCAGGGCTTTGCCGCCGACGAGGAAATCCACCGACAGATTGTTTACTTCAAGAAGATACATGCTTTTAAAAATAAGCGGAGATTTTAAAAATACGAACTAAAGAACGCTATAATTTAATGGAACCTCTGAAAATGCGAATTTTTAGGGGTTCCCCTTATCTTCAGTTAGTAATTTTACGTTGGCAAGTTATTCTTTACAATTGTTTTTTTGTGAAACCCTTTTATCAAGAAAAAAAATCAATGAAAAACGTTGTAATAACAGGCAGGGGACTTGTTACGCCATTGGGCAACGGTCTCGTTAAAAACGAAGAGGCCCTCAGGAACGGGAGTTCAGGTGTGATTTTTGTTCCGGAATGGAAAGAAATCGGACTTGAGAGTCAAGTTGCAGGACTTGCCGATCCCGATCCGCAGTGCCCGCTCCTCAACCAGAAGAACATGCGTTTCATGACTGCCAACACCAAAATGGCGATGGCAGCCGCCTGGGAAGCTCTTAATGAGGCGAAGCTTTCGCTTGATGAAATCCGCGGAAAGAGAATCGCTGTAATCCTCGGATGCGCGAGCAGTGCGTACCAGCAGATTTACGATGGGGCAAAGTTGGTGGCAGACTCCAAAAAAGTAAAAAAACTCAGTCCGTTTATGGTTCCCAAAGTCATGGCCTCCTCCGCTGTTTCAAATCTTTCCCTCAATCTTGGGCTTACTGGTGAGAGTTACGATATCAGTTCCGCTTGCACAAGTTCAGCGCATGCCATAATGATAGCGGCCCGGCTCCTGGAGACCGGAGTTTATGACATGGTTATAACGGGCGGTGCCGAGGAGACGAGTTGGGTGCATGCGCTAGGTTTTGATGCCATGCGCGCGATGGCGAGAAGTTTTAATGACAGACCGACACTTGCGAGCCGTCCTTTTGACAGGGCCCGTGAAGGTTTTGTAATGGCCTCCGGTGCAGGCATTTTGATAATGGAAACGGCAAAACATGCGGCTGCGCGGGGAGTGAAACCTATTGTCAGGCTCAGTGGCATTTCGGCTAACAGCAATGCCACTGACATGGTTGTTCCTGATCCTGAATCAAGCTGTTCGGTAATGAAAATGGCGATTGAAGATGCAGGGCTTGACGTAAGTGAAATAGCCTATATAAACACTCATGGCACAAGCACGCCTACAGGTGACCCGCTGGAAATGAAGTCGATAAAACTCCTCATGGGCGATTCCGCGGGAAAGGTTGCCATCAACAGTACGAAGTCCATGACAGGTCACATGATTGGTGCGACCGGCGCGGTCGAGGCGATATTCTGCACGATGATGATGGAGAAGAATTTCATCTGCCCATCAATAAATCTCGACAATCCGGAGCAGGAATTCGAGTGGGCCGATTTAGTTCGCGAATGCCGCACGGATGTCAAGGTGCGCCATTCCCTCAGCAACAGTTTCGGTTTCGGCGGAACTAACGCCTCCCTGGTCTTTTCGAGTCTGGATTAAACCGAGCAGAAAAGATATTCTCTCACAGAGGCACAATGCCGCAAAGTGATAAAATAAATTTCCTGAATCTTCGTGGTCTTCGTTTCTTCGTGGTGAGAATAGTCTTTCTCTCTTCGTGCTTCTGTGAGGCACCCTAGTTCCGTTTGCTAGATAATCTTAGGCGTCAAGAACTGAAGAAATTAGACTGTTTCGGGTTTGAATTTTTTTGATGAGCAAAGCGAATCTTTCGGAGTGCGGTGGCTTGACACCGCTTTTGAATTCCGCAGAGCGAATATAAAAATAACGGAGGAACGACTTCGTCGTAAACCAAAGCGCAGTCAAGCCTGCGCACTCCAAAGTCAGGTCAAAGCTCCTGACATAAAAACAAAAATACAAGAGATGAAATCTTAAGCAAATTGGTACTGGCAACCTCGCTTCGCCAGGCGTCAGATTATAGGTGTAAAATAGGAGTAAACAACTATGTCTCCTTTCGGACATTATGAGACGCTCGAGGTTGACTCTTCGGCGAGTTTCAGGGATATCAAGAAGGCCTATTACCGGCAGGTGAAGAAATGCCATCCGGATCTCTTCGGCGGGTCAAGGGAGAAAGAGGAGGAGTTCAAGTTACTCGTATCCGCATTTGACGTCCTTTCCGACCCGGACAAGCGGAAACGCTATGACATCTCCAGTGGAATCTGCCTTGAAACGGGGCGTGGACAGGAATGGATACTGGACGGCTATTCCATCATGGATACTGAAGCCGATGACATACTTGAGGAGATAATTGTGGGGAACAGGCTTCCTGCCGGATCCACCCTTGGTTCTCTTTTCCTCGATCTTGAGAAAACAGAAGTCTTCATGTCTTTCCGTGAGGGGAAGAATATTTTTCGCGCCGGTAGTTACAGCTACGCCCTGGATTTTTTCATAAAAGTCGTAAATCACTCCCCCGGCAATATTCTCTACAGGTATTATCTGGCAAAAACTTATTGCGCGTTGAAACAATTCAATGATGCGCGGATGCATTATCGCATGGCCATAGAACTGGGAAAACGAAGAATCCCTCCTCAACGCCTCCGCAGGATACACGACGAACTCGATGCGATATCAGTCCGGAAAAATACGGTCTGGAAAAAGATTTCCAATTTGTTCGGCGGCGAAAAGGAAAAACCGCGTTTTGTCGACTCTGAAGATGACATGGTCTTGGAACTGAACAGATCGATAGCGAGAATCATGCGGGAGAGACGGAACAGGAAAGACGAGAGGAAGCTGATTGAATAGGGGATGCATTGTGGACCGTATAAAAATCAGGTTCGTTTTCATTTTTGAGTGGGTAAACATACAAAAAATGAAAATAATTGAATATCCAATATCCAATCCGCCACGGCGGAAATATCCAATATCCATTTTTTGGAATTCAATTACGACGGCGAAAGCCGTCCAGGGAGAGCGCAGACGAAGTCTGCGCTCTAGCGGTGACTCTGTCACCGCACTCTGGAACTTCCCTCGTTTTCTACTTTCTAAATTCTACTTTCTAACTTCCACACTCACACACTTTAGAACTTTAGAACTTTAGAACTTTAGAACTTCCCCTCGCCTTCCCTTCATCGGTTGGATATTGGATATTCAGTCTTTCTACCCACTCGATCTGAGAAGGAGCCATTCTTACTTTATCCCCAGAGCCTTCTTCACTTCGGGGAGGGTGCCTGCCGAACCGAGTTTCTGGTTCTTGTGGGCGATGAACTTCGCGTATTCGGACATGAATATCTTGCCGGGAGGGCGGAGATCGAATTTCTCCGAGTTGTCGCGGAAGTATTCGCGGTGAACGCGTGTCCAGACGAGACGTCCGTCCGTATCGATGTTGATCTTGGTTACGCCGAGTTTTGCGGCTTTCGCGAACTGGTTCTCATCAACGCCTTTAGCACCTTTGATGTTTCCGCCCGCCTTGTTGATCCTCTCGACCTCTTCCTGCGGGACTGAGCTGGAGCCGTGCATTACGAGCGGGAAGTTGGGGAGGAGTTTCTGTATTTTTTCGAGCACGTCGAAATGAAGTCCCTGCGATCCTGAGAATTTGAATGCACCGTGGCTTGTGCCGATGGCGCATGCGAGGCTGTCGCAGCCGGAAAGTTTTACGAATTCCTGCGCTTCTGCCGGATTCGTGAGTTTTGCATTCGCCTCGTCGACCTGTACGTGTTCCTCAACGCCGCCGAGCTGTCCGAGTTCCGCTTCGACCGAGATGCCTTTTTTGTGGGCGAGGTCGACGACTCTTCTTGTGGCTGCGGCATTTTCCTTCAGGGGTTCATGGCTGGCGTCTATCATGACGGAGCTGTAGAATCCGCTGTTTATGCAGTCGACGCAGGTGGCTTCGTCGCCGTGGTCGAGATGGACTGCGAATACCGCGTCCGGGAATACTTTTTCAGCTGACCGGATGATGCCTTCTAGCATGAGCTTGTTGGTGTATTCGCGTGCACCCTTTGAAATCTGGATGATGAACGGCGCCTGCGAGTCGAGACAGCCCTGGAAAAGCCCCATGGTCTGTTCCAGATTGTTGATGTTGTAGGCTCCGATGGCAAACTTGCCGTAAGCCACCTTGAACAGTTGTGCAGTTGAAACAATCATTTTTCCCTCCGTGAATAATGTTAATATTGAGATAATGCTTTCAAGGGTTGCTAGTATAGCATGAACTGCCCATGCTGAAAAGACAGAATCATAATGAATTTTAAAAAAAATACGGCAGCCTTGAAAAGCTGCCGTATTTTTTAAGCGCAGAAAAACTCAAATGGTAAAGATCATGTGATCTTCAGATTCTTGAACTGGGGCAGATACGCTTTGTTCTTGGTGAGCATCTCCTGAACCATCTTTCTTATTTCCGCGAGTGAGAGCACGGCGGAAGTCAGCGGATCGTAGGCGATTGCGTGGAACACCATTTCGGCATTGCCTGTCAGTGATGCGTCAACAGCCATATTCTCGATCGCCACGCTTATGTTGTTGAGAGCCGCCAGCTGTGGCGGGAGTTCCCCTACATGGACGGAATCAAGCTTGTTTCTGCCTGCTATGACAGGGACTTCGACGCATGCGTCGTACGGCAGATTTGTTATTAGTCCTTTGTTGGGGACATTGCCGTTGAATTTGAAAAGGTCGCCGCCCATCCAGGCATTTATGATGAAAGCCGCATATTCATGGCCGCGCTTTATGTCTATTTCCGGTTTGGCGAGCCATTCCTCGATGTCCTTCTGCCATTTTTTGTTCTTTCCGCGTTTTGCATACTCGGTGAGTATGTATGCATAATGTCCGGGATTCCAGTTTGTGCCGCTTGTGCAGTATTTCTTAATGAGATCGGGGCGTTTGCGGAACCAGGCGCTGTACTCGGAGTTGTGTCCGCTGGACTCTGTGACGTAATATCCCAGATGGATGAACATTTCGTTTCTGACATGTTCCTCATTGTAGATCTTCCTGTTTTCGCGTACCGCCTTGTTCAGTTTGGGATAGAGGTCCTTGTTCTTGTGTTTGAAGTCAAGATACCAGGCCTGGTGGTTTATTCCGGCGCAGACGTAGTCAACTTCATTATAAGGTACGCCAGCCCATTTTGCGAGCATCTCCGCCGTTCCCTGCACGCTGTGGCAGAGTCCGGAGACTGTGACTTTGGAGGTTTTCTGCATTGCATGGCAGAGCATGGCCATCGGGTTTGTGTAGTTGAGGAATATTGCGTTGGGACAGTATCTCTCGATGTCTTTGCAGATGCTGAGCATCACGGGAAGCGTCCTGAGCGCCCTGAAAATCCCGGAAGGACCGCGAGTATCTCCGACGTTTGTATCCACTCCGTATTTTTTCGGGATTTCAATGTCATGGCGCCAGACATTGACATCGCCGCTGAGGATCGTGCAGATTACCGCATCGGCGCCCTTGAGTGCTTCCGCCCTGTTCGTCGTGGAAACGACTTTTGCGGGATATTTTCCCGCCGCCACGATTTTGTTGACGGCTTTGCGTATGTACTCAAGCCTTTCGGTATTGATGTCCATGAGGACAATTGTGGAGTCTTCAAGTAAAGGGAATGTGAGGATGTCCTTGACCAGCGTCCTTGTGAATCCGAAACTTCCGGCACCTATAAAGGTAATGCGGGCCATATTAAACTCCTATGTTGGATGATTTTGAGAAACGAAAACTATATAGGGATAATTTAAAAATACAAAACGGTCTTGAGATTCGTAATTCGTAATTCGCAATTCGTAATTCTCAGTCCCCGTCGACCTTGCTGAAGAGGCATATTCCTTTCATGACTTCCAGGGCGCGTTCGAGTTGCACGTCCCTTACGGTGTTTGCCTCTTCCGGTTTGACCACACCGGAAAATGAGAGCCGCTGCGTGTAGATTTTATCCATTATTTTCTGGCTGACGGGAACTTTTATGTCAGGTTCGACCCCGTTTTCATGGATAACCCGTCTGCTTGGAGTGTAATACTTCGCGGTGGTGAGTCGTATTGCGCCACCATTTTCCGGCAGTGAGAATATGGTCTGGACAGATCCTTTTCCGAACGTCTTGTCTCCGATTACGACCGCCCGTTTATGATCTTGGAGGCATGCCGCGAAAATTTCCGATGCGCTTGCACTGTTTCCATCAACAAGGATTCCGATTTTAACATCAAGGTATTTGTCGCATTTCAAGGAGCGGTATTCCTGTTTCTGGGACGGAAGACGTCCTTCCGTGGAAACAACAATCTCGCCGGTTCCGATGAAGCGGCTGCATAATTCGACTGCCGAAGTGAGGAGCCCCCCCGGATTACCCCGCAGGTCAATTATGAGCGCCTTCATATTCTGCTCTTTTAATTTCCTGAGGCTTTCATCGAGTTGTGCGGCGGTCGGGACGTTGAACTGAGTGATTCTGAGGAAGCCTATTCCATCTTCGATGATTTTTGCGCCCTTGATTGAAGAGATTTCAATATTTGCACGTTCAACAGTGAGTTCTTTTTTCGCATCTTCCGATTCCCTGTAGATTGTGACGGTCACGGAAGTTCCCGGCGGCCCCTTCAGGAGTTTTATGCAGTCGTAGAGGGTCATTGATGATGTCGGACGGTTATCTATCGAGATTATTCTGTCGCCGGATTTTATTCCCGCCTTGAACCCGGGGCTGTCTTCCATCGGGGCAATCACCTCCAGCGCATGATCCTTGAGGGTCACAACTATCCCAATCCCCCCGAATCCCCGGCCTTCCGTGTCTTCAACGAGTTCCTTGTACCCTTCCGGTTCCATGTAGGCGCAGAAAGGATCCAGCTCCCGTAGCATCCCCTTCATCGCACCCTTGACCAGTGTCTGATAGTTCGCCTTGTTGGCGTCAACGTAGTCCTTCCTGATTTTTTGGAGCACGAACATGAGCCTGTAGACGGAGGCGTAGCCTTCATCCGTAGCGTCGGGGCTTCCGGACGAATAGACAGAGTGCCCGACAACAAGATTTACTGTAAGGATTGCGAACACCGCAAAAACGAGCAGGCTTTTTTTCCGCAGGATAGCAGTGATGTTTTTGAAAGACATATGATTATTCCGTGATAATTATTAATTCCATCGGGTGCGACCACCGTGATAATTGAAATCGTGAATATTGTTTTTCAATCGGGCTAATTGCAAAACTCCCGCTTTATGGGGAGGCAGGAGACATCCGCCGTGGCGGACTGACTACTTTTGAAATTGGTTCAGTCTTTAAAATGGTTCGTTTTCATTTTGAGTGGGTAAACACACAAAATATGAAAATAATTGAATATCCAATATCCAACCAGTCTTCGCATAAGCTACGCCCGGCACCGCACGGAATTTCCAATATCCATTTTCAGAATTCAATTACGACGGCGAATGCCGTCCCGGGAGTGCGCAGACAAAGTCTGCG
>CAMCYE010000086.1 GCA_945883805.1 Victivallis vadensis
GCAAGGAGCAAACGCCAGGAGCAGCCCCGTTGCGGGCTGTGACTGGATTTGCGACGATGGCGGAATCCATAAGAATCTGTCTCCCTTCCGGCTTCACTGGGATGCTACGCCGGGACAAGTCGGGTTGCGGATCTTTTTGGCTCAAGAAATAATGTTCTTCTCTCGGCGTATCGCTTGATACGCCTTCGTTCAGAAATTCTTTTTGAGCTTTCAAAAATCTTCCGCAACGCACCAAATGCGAATTTTTAGAGGTTCCCTTTAGTATAATTTATACCTTTAATGAGACAATGTCTACAATACAAGGTCGCAGGCTTCCGGCGGCATCCAGTGCGCATCTTGGTCTTCCCATTTGACATTACATCCTATCGGGTTAGTCAGAGGTACGGTTATTTTTTTCCCGGAAAAATGTTCTTCAAGAGCTCTTTCGAGGTCATTGACCTTCATTTTGGATGTGTCGCGCGGATTGTCTACTCCTCGTCCCGTGTAAATGAGATTCCTATCCTTGTCGAAAACATAAAAATGTGGCGTTCTGAGAGCGCCGTAGGCTTTTGCGACTTCCTGGGATTTGTCTCTAGCATAGACCCAGGGGAAATTCTGTTCCTTCATGCGGTCAACCATATGGGAAAAGCCATCATTCTCGTGAGTTTTCTCACTATTTGAATTTATACCGATGAAAACAACACCCCTGCTTTTGAATTTTTCCTCTGTACTGCGGGTGACCTCATCCGAACCTGTCACGTATGGGCAGTGGTTGCAAGTGAAGAAAACCACAAGAATTTCAGCCTTTGCGAAGTTCGCAAGACTATAAGTCTTCCCGTCGGTCGCCGGCAACTTGAAATCGGGAGCCTTTTCACCTATTTGAAGAGTAAAAGCCATAATTGCCCTCCGTTGATCATTATAATTTGCTAATATTTTATAAAAGAATACTTTAACATCCTAAGGAAGCTTAAACAATGATCGGCATATCAAAACTTTACATGGGCCAGATTGAACCCTCCGATACCATAAGATATGGAGGAGACTCGGCACGTCTACCTTCACACCTTCTCCAATTTTCCAATGATAAAAAACCTGTGGTGATATGGAATGTCACTGAAAAATGCAATCTCAATTGCAGGCACTGTTATGCTGCCACTTCCTCAGATTCCGAATCTGAGCTGAGTTTTGAAGAAGGCAAAAAGCTGATAGACGACCTTTCGACTTTCGGTTGCCCAGTCATACTATTTTCCGGAGGCGAACCTCTGCTCAGGCCGGATCTTCCGGAGCTCGCCGACTACGCGGTTTCAAAAGGACTCCGCACAGTTATATCGACAAACGGGACACTAATTGATCAAAAATCCGCGGATAAATTCAAAAAGATAGGAGTCTCATACGTTGGAATCAGCCTTGACGGCCTTCGCGAAGTGCACGATCGTTTCCGTGGCCGATCCGGTGCCTTTGATGATGCGATTAACGGAATAAGGTTCTGCAGGAATGCCGGACTCAAGGTTGGGCTCCGTTTCACGGTCTGCCGTGAAAATGCCGGAGATATTCCGGGAATCTTCAGGCTCCTTCGGGAAGAGGAGATTCCACGGATTTGCATCTATCATCTGGTATATTCGGGACGTGGCGCAAAACTTGCCGAAGAAGACTTAGACCACAAAGAGTCACGCAAAATGATGGATAATCTTATTGACGAGACAAAAAAACTCTACGTTTCAGGATTGAAAACTGAAGTGCTTACGGTGGACAACCACTGCGACGGCCCATACTTATACCTCAAGATGCTTCGGGAAGGTAATCCGGGCGCGTCCAAAGTTCTGGAATTGCTCCGTATGAACGGTGGAAACAGCAGCGGCCTTGGCGTGGCAAGCGTCAGTTGGGACGGAAAAGTACATCCCGACCAATTTTGGAGAAACAAGATTCTCGGAAATGTCCGGGAAAAGTCGTTCGGAGAAATCTGGACTGACACTAAAAACAGTTTTCTGATGCAACTCAAGGAGAAAAAGAAACATGTCACCGGCCGATGTTCAAGTTGCCGTTTCCTCGATGTCTGCGGAGGCAACTTCCGGGCCAGGGCGGAGGCCGTAATGGGTGATGCGTGGGCCCCAGATCCGGCCTGCTACCTCAGTGATGAAGAAATACAGAGAGGAAGTGCGTGAGTTTGAACGTTCGGAAGTTTTGTTGGAGTTCATCACGTGACTCACGTGGCAACCTTAGTTGTGTTGTCTTAAAGTAACACAGGCCCTAGTCGCCGAATGCGCTGCCATAGGCAGGTAAACTTAAGCCTGTAGTTGGATTTGAGAATTGCAGGCTAAAGCCTGCATTACCCCTAGTCGTTCTGTGGTAAAAAAAGAGGTAAGTTTGGGACAATGCTGAATTCAAAGGAAAAACTACTTTCGCACCTCCATGTGGTTGCCTGGGAAACTACCAAAAAATGCCCGTTGAACTGCATACACTGCAGAGCGACCGCAGGCAACAGTCAACCTGACGACGAACTAAGTACTGAAGAGGGTTTCCGCCTAATCGATGGATTTGCGAAATTCGCAAAACCAATGCTCATACTCACCGGTGGCGAACCGATGACCCGCAAGGACATCTATGAGCTCGCCTCCTATGCCAATAAAAAGGGACTCAGAGTGGTAATGGCTCCTTGCGGACATCTACTGACGTCCGAAAGCGTGGAAAAGATAAAGTCCTCCGGAATTAAGGCCCTCAGCATAAGCCTAGATGGTGCTGATGCTTCCACTCACGATGCGTTCCGCGGCAGTGCCGGCGCATTTGAAAAAAGCCTTGCCGGAATACGTTTTGTCAGAGAGGCGAAAATACATTTTCAAATCAATACGACTGTCAGCAAACTCAACGTCCACCAGCTTCCGCGAATTCTGGATCTTGCTGAAAACATCGGAGCTTCGGCGGTGGATTTCTTTTTTCTCGTCCCCACTGGCCGCGGCAGGGAATTGGACGCCGAAATGCTTCCAACACCCGAATATGAGAAGACATTGGCCTGGATTGCGAAAGAGCGCGCCAATCGGAAAATAAGGATTAAGACAACATGCGCACCTCATTTCGCGCGAATTTCGCAAAACATCGACAGCGAAACAAAACCCGAGGGCGGTTGTCTGGCAGGCGGCGGATTTGTTTTTGTCTCGCACAGGGGAATAATGCAGCCATGCGGCTTTTTAGACATACCATGCGGGGATCTCAGAAAAGCGGATTTTGACTTTGGAAAATTATATCTTGAATCGGACATTTTTCGAAAATTACGTAATCCAGACTATTATGTGGGAAGATGCGGTGTCTGCGAATTTCGCAAAATTTGTGGTGGATGCCGTGCTAGGGCATATGCGTCAGGCGGAGACATTCTGTTTACAGATCCGACCTGTTCCCATGTCCCGCAAGTCCAAAAGAAAACCGATGAGATCGGGAAAGCCACGAGAAATGAACTTCTCTTGCGCCTACAACGGGGAATTCCACTCGAACACCACCCATTTCATACGATGGCGTGTGAACTTGGGATAAAGGAAAATCAGATAATCACATTTATAAAAAAATCTTTTTCACAAGGCGAAACCAGAAGACTCGGCGGAATATTCGACGGCAGAAAACTGGGATATATGAACACTTTGTGTGCCGCATCGCCATTGCCGGAACATGAAGTGGAGTTCATACGATACATCCGGTCGTTACCTGGGGTGACGCACTTCTATGAACGTGGCTGGCCGAAAGATCTGAACCCGGGTGTTCCCGGCTCGCCAAACAGTGAAAATTATCCAAAACTGTGGTTCACATTCGGGGCAGAGTTGGAAAGATTCACGAGCGAATTCGCGAAAATAGAGGATATGGCGCAAAGAGGGATACTTCTGAATCTTCCGGCGCGGAGAATATTCAAGACGGATGTAATATTTGATCTTAAACAGTTGAAAAATAACAGACCTAACCAAGGAAGCGCCGGGGAATATAAAACGGCTGAACCGGAGCACCGCTGTTTTTCCAGGAGTGAAAAGGAGGCCATAAGACTTCTCCAGGGCAACCTTCCGTTAAAGAGCGATTTCTATGCGGATCCCGCGGCACGTCTCGGGATCGGCGTCGATGAACTGCTGGATATGCTTCGCATCTGGCGGGACTGCGGTATTCTGAAGAGAGTAGGGCTGCTGGTCAATCACCAAAGCATCGGATTCAAGGCGAACGGAATGTGCGTGTGGAATGTTTCCGAAGATAAAATAGAAAAAAAAGGACGGATACTCGCCGGATATCCGGCAATAACCCACTGTTATCAGCGGGAGATGGACAACAGATTCCCGTTCAACCTTTATGCCATGATCCATGCGGGCAACTGGAAAGATCTGCACTCAGTTTTCAGTTACATTTCAAATGAAACCGGACTTGAAGGCGGACAGCTCTTCTGTTCAATAAGGGAAATCAAGAAGACAAGCATGAGTTATTTTATTTGAGGATAAATAAAATAACTGTTCAGAAAAGAGGTTTCAGGTGAAATTCACAATCGTTTTATTTGCCGTGACGGTGCTGTTCCTTCTTGCGGGCGCCATACCGTGGACAGACAGTGATAGCACTGCGGTTTTCCGGTCTCCGGTATTTATTGCACTTCTCGGAAGCATTTCTCTCCTCAGCCTTTATTGCTGTAGAAAGAGAATGCGGCAACCCTCTTTTCTGATGCCCCACATTGGAGTGGCAGTGATACTTACAGGAGCCCTTTTAACATTCATTTTCGGAAAAACTACCGAGTTCAAAGTGCCGGTAATGCATGACATGCTTGTTGACAATATACCCGCTCCGGACGGCTCACAGTGGAATCTCGGATTCAGATTTTCCGTCACGGATTTCCGGGCTGAATATTATGATCCCGGCGATGATGATTCCCCTGCCATCCCGAAAAACTACGAGGCAAAAATACGCATTGTCCCGAAAAACGGGAACGAGTTCAGCTCCATGCTTAAAGTCAACCATCCGGTTTCACATGGGGGTTGGCGCATCTACCTCGTCTCGTTCGGCAATGATCCGGGTCCATACGTTCAGCTTTCAGCAAAGAAGGATATCGGGCGCGGCGCAGTCATTACCGGAATCTGGATACTCATGACAGGAACTTTCATCATCTGCTTCAAAAGGAAAGAGAGATTCTGAAGTGCGGAAGTTCGGAAGTTCTAGAGTCCGAAAGTTCAAATTTTAGATAATTAAAACCAAATGAAAGATATTATCTCACAGAGTCACAAAGAACACAGAGATGAAAGAAGCAAAAGTTTTCGGAAAAGAGTCTGAGAAAGAACCCGTTTTCAAAAGGGTTTGTCTCAGTCCGAGCAAGAAGCGAGGGAAAAAATAAATTTTATCCTCACTTCATTTCCTTAGTTTCTTCGTGGTGAGAAGGATCTTTATTACTCCATGACTCTGTGAGAGATAAATGCATTAAAGCTATAACTTGAAACTATAAAAACATGACAATTCTCGCAATAATTAAAACTCTCATTGTTGCATCTGTTTCAGCCTATCTGTTCGCAGGTTTGTTTTACGGACTGAACCGCAGAAAATACGGGATAGCTTTTTTTGTGGCGGGCTGGCTAGGAAATGTCTCCATATTTATAATCAACTGGATAGAAGCTTCCGCTCCACCCTTCGGGAACATGTATCAGGTTCAGGTATTTCTCTCCATCTGCTTCCTGCCGCTCTATATGTTTCTCAGTCATAGGGATAAGTTCAATCTCCTTGGAGTAACTCTTTCAGCACAGACAATCAATATTGCCGACCAGACGGTCGGCGATCCCGGGAACGCCAAGCGTCTGTCCCGAGATCTTAATGAGACTCGGGATCTGAGACGTCTTGGCTTTAAAAATGTGACGGAAAATTTCTCTCGTGATAATTTGGGATGGACCGGAGTATATTTCGCCGCAGTATCCGCCCTTTCACTGATAGGCGCATTTTGCATGTCCCCAGACATAACCTGGAAACGCATGCCAGCTCTCCAATCCCCATGGTTTATCCCTCATGTGACCAGTTATATGATATCTTACGCCCTTGCCACCATCGCTTTCATCATGTATTTGGTAAGGAAGGTAGGAAAAGTCTCTGACACCCAATACGACCGAGCTATCTATGAAATCCTCAGACTGGGTTTTCCATTCATGACTTTCGGGATGCTTTCAGGGGCTCTATGGGCAGAAGAGGCGTGGGGGACTTACTGGTCATGGGACCGGAAGGAAACTTGGTCTCTCATCACTTGGTCTCTCTATCTGATTTACTTCCACTGTCTTACTGAAAAGAAACTAAAGAAATACGCCGACCTTGCTCAAGTGCTTGCTTTTCTGGCACTTGTCACTACATTCTTCCTGGTAAATCTCTGGCCGAAACTCTCCAGTGTCCTGCACAGCTATTCATCATAAAAAATCCTGCCGGATTTTTTATATCTATTGGTCAATTACATATGGTAGTAAAGCTTCTTACAGTAGTAGCACAGGCCCTGGTCGCACGCCATAGGCGCATAAACCTTCGGCGCCGCCCAAGGCGGATAAACATCTTACCTGTGTTTTCCCTGGGTGTCCCGCCCGTTTTCAAATAATAACGCAATACTCAGAGTGAAAAACACTCATAATGTATTTGGTTATTCGGAACGCCAATACTGGATAAGGTTAACCTTACAGATTTCATCATTGGAGGAGGGCCACAAAGAAAAACTTCTCTCTCAATGAAATCCGGGACAAGCCGTGAAATTTTTTCCTTGTCAAGCCTGCCCTTCTCGCCAGACCATTCCGGTTCATCACTTATGACATGTATGACTTTCAGATGGCCGGAGGCGGAATTTGCAAGGTCTTCCAATTCTTTTTGAAATACTATTGAATCACTATTCCTGTTTGAATAAATTAAAACCACGTCACGTCCCGCCAATAACATTTCTTCAATGAGGGAACGGATTGGAGTAATGCCAATGCCGCCTGCAATCATCAAGACCTTTGATGACTTGCAGCTTTTGGAGGTGAAAGACCCATGAGGTCCGTCTATAAATACGGATACCCCCGGCTTAAGATCGGAGATATGTTTTGTAAAATCCCCTACTCCCTTAATGGAAATCCTCAGATTTTTCCCGTTCGGCAGGCATGACATGGAAAACGGATGAGCTTCCCAGCAAAATCCCTTTGTCAGGAACCGGACAATCATGAACTGTCCCGCTTCAACCGGGAAAAGCTCCATGTTTCTGCCTTCAATATAAACCGAACTAACGTCTCCGGTTTCAGACACCAGACGTGCTATCCTAAAACGATGTCGCATGAAAAAGATAATCGGACGAATAATTCTGTAATATATTAAATTTGCGAATGTAAATGCATATAGTGCATACCAGTAGTCGGCGAATATCTTGTTTGAAATAAAATCAGTTCCGACAGACAGCTGATGCCCGAACATCAATGCAAGCGAAATATAAAAAGTCAGGTGTACATAATACCAGACTTCATATTTCACCTTTTTTCTCAGAACAAGAACCGATAAAACTACCGCAGGGACCATAATGGAAAGCCCAATTGTAGCGGCAAGTACATCCTCCCAGCTTAGGAAGAAATCCTTTAATTGGGAGAAATAGGCGACTCCGGCCTGCATGGAATGACCGGACGTTATAAGGATCGGATGGGCAACAAGAAGGATAAGAATGGAAAAGCCGGTGATATGGTGTAGCCGTGTCAAACGGTCAAAACCAAAAACCTTCTCCACCCATTTTACACGGCCTATCAGGATCAGTTGAAAAAGAATACCCAAGACGGCCAGAAGTCCGGCAAGACGACCATAGGCCAGAAGCTGGCCGACAGCCGCTCCAGTGAGCTGGTTCCCCATAGGGTGATTAATATGGCAGGAAAGCCAAAACCCGAGTATTATCAGAACCTGCGATCCGAACAAAATGAGCAAGCCCGTTTTTTTCATAAAAAATTCACCGGAATTTTTTATTTTACCACGTCAAATTTTGAACGCGGAGCCGAGCAGACGGGACATTGCTTGAGATTTTTGTCCATGCTTGTAAATCCGCAGACTTGGCAAATTAGGAATTCCTTGCCGGCCTCTTTCCATGAATCAATCTCTTTAAGAGCCTGTGCGTAAAGTTTGGCGTGTTCAACTTCTGCGGCCATTGCACCTTTGAAAGTTCTGGCCGCCCCTTCATTCTTATCAGATTCCGCCTTTTTTATGAAAGCCGGATACATACTTTCCTTTTCATATGTTTCGCCTTTTATCGAGGCTTCGAGGTTTTCTTTGGTGGATTTCACGTCCGCCTTTTCAATTGTCGCCTTTGGCTCAGCTCCCGCTTTCTTTATCATTTCCGCATGTTTTGTAGCATGAATACCTTCCGATTTGGAAGTTGCACGGTAGAGACTGGCAACGGACTTGTAGCCTTCAGCTTCGGCCTTTGCCGCAAAAGCCTCATAACGGGCTTTGGCGTTTGATTCTCCGTTAAAGGCCGCCTGCAGATTCTCAAGAGTTGTCCCGACGGTCTGTTCAGCCGCGTTAACTGTGAAAACCAGCCCCACGCATAATGCCGCCACACCCAGAATTCCACTAACTAAATTCCTTACCATGACAACCTCCTTTTTACAATTAGAACATTTTAATTTTCATGCCATCGGAAAGATAACACGACTCGGGGCATAAATCAATTAAATTAGGTGGCCAAAACGCCGCAACTCTTGAACAATCGAACAGACGAACAATCGAATTACGAATGTCGAAAATAGGATAAGACTAGCTCTCCTTTTACTATTTCATCATTCTATCTTCATGCTCTTGCGCCCTTCGTGGTAGAACCGGCGATTTGACTTATAATGGATATAAGATGCCGGCAAGTTGCCGGCGTTCCAACTTTAAAATTCCTATACATGGACTTATCTTGTTTGTAATTTTAGAACTGGAAATGGAAACATCGTAAAACGGCTGAGTCGGAAAAAAAAGAGCTGGATGAATAATATGATTAGCATTTTCATGGTTGACAATTATATTTAATATTAATTGACAATAGGTTGACAATGGATATAAAAAAACAAATACTTGATAAGCTGAATGAGTCTGAATTGCTGACTGGTCAGGAACTTTGTAAATTTCTAGACATTTCAAGACAGGCTTTGAATAAGCATATCCAAACTCTTATTGAGACGGGTAAGATAGTCAAACATGGCAGGACAAGAGGAGCCGTTTACCGGATTGGCACAAAGCCAAAAGGAAATGCTGTTGACAAGCTTTGCAGAATCATAAATCTATCCGGCGCACATGAAGACCAGGTATTTGATGATTTCAACGTAATATTGAATACCAAGAAAATGCTGGACAAAAACATATACGACATCCTCTATTATTCATTTACCGAAATGCTCAATAACGCCATAGATCATTCCAGCTCTGAAAAATGCAATATTTCGATATCTCTTGACATGTACAAGATCAGATTCATCATCAGGGATAATGGAATTGGCATATTCAGCTCCATACACAAGAAGTTCGGACTGCCTGATGAAAATTCAGCTATTGGCGAGCTGATAAAGGGCAAAACCACAACTATGAAAGAACGCCATAGTGGTGAGGGAATATTTTTCACTTCCAAGCTGGGCGATATTGTTTCTTTCCGATCTCATGGTTTGAAAATAGTGTTCGACAATGTCAGGAAGGACGTGTTCGTTCAGAAAAAGAGATTTATCGCAGGGACCGAAGTTGATTTTGAAATAAACAGGCATTCAAAAAGGAAAATAGATAAATGCTTCCATCAGTTCGCCCCGGAAGAATTTGACTATAAGTTCGACAGAACCAGCATTTTGGTCAAACTTTTCCATAAGGATTATGTATCCAGGTCGGAGGCGAAAAGGCTTGTATCCGGACTTGACAAGTTCAAAGAGGTGATCCTTGATTTCAAAGATGTGGATTCAATGGGTCAAGGATTCGCAGATGAGCTGTTCAGGGTCTTCATGTCAGTCCATCCTGAAATCAAAGTGCATGTCAGAAATGCCGGGGATCCAGTAAAAATCATACTCAGCCACGTGGTTGACAATGATATCAATGATAGGTTGACAATAGGTTGACAATATCAATTATCTACGGTTTCCGGCAATGCTTGGTCAGAAATTTGTCCAGTTGATTGGCGAACTCCTGAATGTTTTTCTGGTTGAATGAGGAGGGGCCTCCGGTTATTTCACCATTCTTCCTGAGTTCATCCATAAGGTCACGCATCGCCAGTTTGTGATTTATATTGGTTTTCGTATAAAGCTCACCCCTGGGATTAATCGCATAGGCTCCTTTTTCAATAACTCGCGAAGCGAGTGGGATATCAGCGGTAACAACCAAGTCCCCGTTCTGAACCATTTCAACTATTTTATCATCAGCGACATCCGGACCTGAAGTGACAACAATCCTAGAAATCAGATCGGATTTTGGATGTTTAACATTTTTATTTGAAACGAGAATCAATGAAATTCTGAGACGTTCTATAGCACGGAACAGGATCTCCTGTATCACTTTCGGAAACGCATCGGCATCAACATAAATTTGCATACTCACGCTTCCTGAAGCACTTTTAAGGAAACCGACTCGACAATGTCCTTAACTTTTTCTTTATACGTAATCATGTGCGGAGCGGTCAGGTGGGTTTTGAGATCCTCAATGCTTTCCCATTTTTCAATAATAGTGACCACGTCACCATCAAGCTTCTGTACCGGTATTTTGCTGTCAAAGTCAATCGTAGGACAATATTCGACACATCCCTTTTCCTTTTTGACAAAAGGCACGTTTGCTTTGAAAATCTTGATAAACTCGGCCTTAGTGCCAGGCTTTACCTTTATTGATGCAAGAACATTAATCATGGAACTCTCCTTTAATTTACCGTTTCACTATCATCATAGATGATATATTTTTCCAGATTCTGGAAAAATATTGATGAATTCTCAAAAATTATGGCAGACTATGCCGTCACGCAGCTTCGGTTCGAACCAGGTTGACTTAGGAGGCATGATCTCGCCGGCATCCGCAATGGCCATCATTTGACCGACAGTTGTCGGGAACATTGAAAATGCGACCATCATCTTACCGTCATTTACCAGTTTTTCCAACTCTCCTGTCCCTCGAATACCCCCGACAAAGTCAATCCTTTTGCTCGTCCTTGGGTCGTCAATTCCGAGAATGGGAGAAAGTATGTAATTTTGCAGAATACTTACATCCAGGCAGTCAATGACTCCCAGTTTTGATATATCAAAGAGAGGGGCGAGTTTATGCCATTTCCCTTCAATGTACATGCAAATCTCTCCAGGCTTAGAAGGAGTAGTGGCGCTTGAAAGGTTTACTGCGAATTTCGCAGATATTTTCTTAATGAAGTCCTGAAAACTCAATCCGTTCAGATCTTTGACTACACGATTATACGGAAGTATCCTGAGCTGTGATGACGGGAAGATAACCGACAGGAAATAGTTATAATCCTCTTTTCCTGTATGGTTCGGGTTTTCGGCTTTACATTTGGCTGCAACCCGCGAAGCGGAAGCGGCACGGTGATGTCCATCTGCGATGTAAAGACATGGTACTTTTTCAAAGAGGGACGAAATGTCCTCACTTGTTTTTCCATCAATTCTCCAGACTTTGTGGGCTATTTTATCCGGAGCAATGAAATCAAATAAAGGCGTTTCCTTAATTGTCCTAGCTATGATGCTGTCAATATCTTTGACATCCCTGTAAGTAAGGAAAACAGGGCCGGAATGAGAACGGGTCACATATATGTGCCTTGTCCTGTCATCTTCCTTGTCCTTTCGGGTTTTCTCGTGCTTTTTGATAATGTCGGAATCGTAATCCGCCACTGAAACAGCCGCAATTATCCCGGTCTGCACATGTTCACCCATTTTAAGCGAATAAACGTAGAGATGACTGCCTTTGTCGAATTTTAGGGGGGCTTCCTCACATAGCCGCTTGAAATTTTCTGCGGCTTTCGCGTAAACCCTGTCACTGTAAATATCTATTCCTTTTTCAAGTTCGATTTCAGGTTTGGAAACACGGAGAAAACTCAGCTTGTTATTTTCCGCAAGTTTCGCAGCTTCTTCTGAATTGACCACATCATATGGCACCGAAGCGACCAGCGCTACTTTTTCCGGACAGGGGAGAAGTCCGTTGAAAGGAAGAACTTTTGACATCAGGAAACTCCTTGTTTGGTATTTATAAAGATATCTTCAATAATATAAGAATAAATCTGTTCTATTGACATTAATTCCTTGTTCCGGGGCAGAGGGTGGTTGTAAATAAAAAGGGGGACAGGATTATTGGTATGTCTTTTTGTAGTGATGTCCTCGCAATTGCCGTGGTCGCCGGTTAGGATAATGAGCGTATTTT
Organism: Victivallis vadensis; assembly: GCA_945883805.1. Taxonomy (GTDB): domain Bacteria; phylum Verrucomicrobiota; class Lentisphaeria; order Victivallales; family GWF2-50-93; genus GWF2-50-93. Next base: position 12,319 of record CAMCYE010000086.1, read on the forward strand.
CTGCGGCCTCATCAATAAGCTGACAAACAAAAGAACTTAGGTTCCCGAGTACTTCCCTGAGAACAGTTTTATCCGGTTTGTGTCCGGCTTTGTCCGTAAGAAAATATTCGAAAAGGGTGAAATCATGCTCCCTGGATATGCTCATCAGATCAGTGGCGGCCTGTTCCGGTGAAATCTCGCGGATTGAACCTTTGTCCATTATCGTTTTCCTGGTAAGATCATGATAAACAGCTTTACCGGAAAGAAGATCCTCTATGTTTCTGACCCATCCAATGGAAGATTCAACCATGGTTGTCGTTACGGATTTGAGGCGCATCTTATCAAGTTCTTCAAGGGTGAACTGGACATAGGCGTTTGCAAAGGCCACCTTTTTGCCTTTTTCCAGCAGATTCGAAAAAAGGTTTCTTCTACAGATGACCTCCCTCAGTTTCGGACCCGGAAACCCCTGCATGTGCATACCCATGATCTGTGCGGCGTTAAATCCGGTGAACAGTGCTGTCTGTCCGGTAGCGCTTTGGGGGATGCCGTCAACTCCCATGTCTGTCGTGACAGGAATTGAGAAATCTGACAGGAGCTTTACAAACCTGCTATCACAGAATTCGGAATAAATTGAGTTGAACCATCCGTTTTCCGGTATGCCGAATCCGTCAACCATTATCATTATGACTTTTTTACCCATTTTCCTTCTTGCCGTATCGGTATTAGTTGAATTTAACCTGCCTCTTAAGTACTTGTCTGGAACGCCAGCATTTTGCTGGCATCTATTATAATGTGGTACAGGCGTCTCGCCTGTGTTTTAAGAAAAAATAAGAACAGGCGAGACGCCTGTACCACACTCTTTTAGTAATAAAGAATCTCCTTCTCTACCGAAGGGTGCAGGAGTCCATATGCAATACCCAGTTAATAGTGGCGGAGATAGAATGGACGCTGGGAGATTCTTTATTTTAAAGATAGTTCATTTCCCTGAAAAAACATTATTGGTTTGGAATTTTCAACAGTGTTATTGTAAGTTCACCATGAAAATTGCAACGGGATTTCCCTGTGATTGTTGAAACTCTGATGGTTTCCTCTGTTAATCTTCTTCTTCATTTGTCTTAGTTCAAGATTTCTTCTCTTTTCTTTTCTTCTTTTTTTTCTGTATTTGAGCGGAGGGGATTTCGATCTCCGAAGGAGACCC
>CAMCYE010000087.1 GCA_945883805.1 Victivallis vadensis
GTAACTGTATGGATTGCCTGAAACGGGATTAATTGCCGGGGCGAAAACCGGCTGACCGAATCCATCCCAAACCGGCATGGAGGGGCTAATAGTGTGAGTCATGTCAACATATTTGGCACTTTTGAAGTACTGGTCATAAGTCTGCCACATGTCAACGTTATTTTTTACCGGCACGCTGGCACATGAAGAAAGCAGTATTGTGAAACTGAGCAATAATACGGATATAATTGTTTTTCCCAGATATGAACAGCAGTAATCTGCAATGGATCCGACCTTAAGGCTGAATTTCGCTTTTGCCGGAACCTCGAATGATTCTCCGGCCTTCACAGTTTTCCATTCCTTAGATCCTGGAAGCATGACATCCAGTTCTCCTGCAAGTATTTCCATCAGTTCCATGCAGTCTGTGCCAAATTCATAATCGCCTGGAAGCATTATCCCAAGCGTTTTCCTGGTCCCGTCAGGGAAAAGGACGGTTCGGCTTGTCACCTTGCCGTTGAAATAGACATTCGCTTTTTTTACCACAGTAACATTCTTGAATTCTGACATCGCGTACCTCTTTTATTATCATCCTATGGGATGACTCTGGTTTTCCTTCACATTGTCAATCCGAAGGAGCACAAAATCCCCTACCTTCTCGGTGGATATGGTGAAGCACATGGATTTGACTTTGGACAGTATTTCAATATCGGGATAGGCTGGAACGTTTGTAAAACTTTTACCGGTATCAAAGGTTTTTGTGACGGTATTCCTTATGACACAGCTCTTGCAATGAACATCACTTCCGCAACCGCCTGGCGCATGTGAATGGACGCATTCAATTATATCGCCGGGTCTGGTATCCTCTATTTCGGAAAGTTCCTTTCCGAGCAGCATTTTGGCATATTTATTTCCTGTTCGGACTTTCACACCTGATTCAATCACAATGACAGGAAAAGACAAGCTGTTAAGGAATTCATGCATGGATTTACTGTTTTCCGAAAGCAGGATTTTTACGCATTTATCACAGATGCCATGAGTGATTTCAAAAGACTCATGATCTTCTTTAATTTCACCAATATCGCTCTTACACCATGCGCATATAGATTTCATTAGACACCAAAATTAAAGTTTACTTTACTGGCTAATCTATCCTTTGAAACAGATAAATCAAAATTCCCTTATGGTATAATCATATAAGTGCCTTATTTTAAGGGCTCGATTAAAAATAACTTGGGTATTTGCTGGCGAATATTCCGGATTGATTATCATGCTGCGAAAGAGGAGCATATCTGAAGATATTTGACGATTGAGCAACGTGATAAGCGGCCGGAAGAACGCCAGCCCCCTGGGACGGGAATCCATGCATTTGTCTTCTTCGTTGCATCACCCTTCATTCGCCACGGCGAACTCAGGGTTTGCGCCTAAAATACAAACGCCTGTATCTCCCGTCAAATGCCCAATTTATTTTTAACCGAGCCCTAGGGCTCGAAAATAAGTCAAGGTCGCATAAATGATAGATTTCATAAATGTCAGCAAAAGTTTCGGAACGCATGAAGTGCTTATGGACTCCAGCTTCCGCATCAACGACGGTGAACGCGTTGGTGTGGTCGGTCCGAACGGAGCCGGGAAAAGTACAGTTTTCGCATTGGTACGCGGTGAAATAAGTCCCGATTCCGGCAGTGTGGAACTGCCGAAAAATGTCAGGGTAGGGCATCTCAGACAGGAATTCAACCCCCATGAAGTCAAGGCGACTCTTCTTGAATATGCTGAAAGCGGGCGACAGGACCTGAATGAAATACATGATGAAATAGAGAAGCTTGAACATGAAATTCACCATAATCGTGTCGAGGATCGCAATGCGGTTCTTGCGCATATCGGCAGACTTCAGACAATGTATGAGGCCGGAGGAGGCTACAATACTCAGGCCCGGGCTCAGACCGCGCTCTGCGGACTTGGACTGGGGGAAGATAAGTTTTCACGCCCATTCAGCTCATTTAGCGGCGGATGGCAGATGCGCGCGGAACTGGCACGGGTGATCGTCTCGGATCCCGATCTTCTCCTGCTGGATGAACCTACAAATTATCTTGACATTCCAGCCATTGAGTGGCTCCGCGAATATCTGAAAAGTTTTTCGGGAACAATGCTCCTGATCTCCCACGACCGTTATCTTCTCAATTCCCTGACCACAAGCACTCTTGAAGTTGCAAACTACCAGACGGAAAAATATCGCGGCAACTATGACTATTATGTCCAAGAGCGAAAACTTAGGTATGAACAGCGTCTAGCTGCAGTAAAAAACCAAGATCGTATCCGTGAGCAGGCAAAGATTTTCATAGACAGATTCCGAGCCAAGAACACAAAAGCCACCCTTGTACACAGCAAGATAAAAATGCTTGAGCGCATGGAAAAAATAGTTATTCCACAGAAGATAATAAGTCCGGGAAGCATACGGCTCAAAAAACCTGAAAGATCAGGACAGGAGGTTGCCAGACTTGAGAATATCGGCCTCACCTATGACGGGCGGACCTGGGTTCTGACTGGCGTTGACCTCAGCGTCCAACGCGGCGAAAAAATCGCGTTTGTAGGACTTAATGGAACTGGAAAATCAACATTTCTCAGGATAATTGCAGGAAGTCTTACACCGTCTGAAGGAACGCGGACTCTCGGTCACAATGTTGTCCCAGGCTACCAGTCTCAGGAATTTGCAGAGACAATGGATCCGGATCTGACAGTATATGAAACTGTCAAGAGTGTCGGCGATTCCACCATGCAGGAGGTCCGCACTCTTCTGGGAGGTTTTGGATTCTCCGGTGATACTGTGGAGAAGAAAGTGTCTGTCCTGAGCGGTGGCGAAAAAGTCCGTCTGGCCTTTGCCCGCCTTCTTATTAATCCGCCCAACTTTCTTATTTTGGATGAACCTACAACCCATTTGGACATTGCCGCGCGTGAGGCCCTGGAAGTGGCTTTAAGGGAATTTAAAGGGACAATATGCTTTGTAAGCCATGACATTCAATTTGTGAAACAAGTTGCGACAAGCATTGCCGCCATGCGTCCGCCCACGATTAAGACCTACTGCGGGAACTATGATTATTACTGTGAAAGGATGATTGCGGAAAACCCGGTTGCAGCTGCAATTGAAAACTTGAAACCAAAAGATTCCGAAAGAAAAATCCAGCGCCGTGAGCGCGCTGAACTCGTTCAGGAGCGGGGCCGCCGGAAGAAGGAACTCGCAGGGCAGTTATCGGTGGCGGAAAAACTGATTGACGTTCTTGAAGCTGAAGAAAAGGAACTGATCTCCAAACTTGAATCCGGAGGCGGCTCCGGCTATGCAAACATCAACAGGCGCCTTTATGAAATCCATATCGAACTTCCAAAAGCCCTGCATGAATGGGAAACAGTCTCGACAAAACTGGAAAAACTGGCCGCCGAACCGCTGCCGGACTGAATTTCAGAGAAAAATAAACATAAATATTCACTGAACTATGTTCGTTCAGTGAATATTTACATCAGTCTTTTTTTTCGGACTCGTTTTTCACTGCGTCATTGATCATCTTGGAAGCATTGGTCATTTCAAGCCAATATTTTTCTGAACACATATTGCTGATGACCGTATAGGCAATGAGTCCGTAAATGATTCCGAGCATTAAAATTATCCAACCCTTGATTTCAATACTGAGGGGCAGAAGAATTAGAATACCCGCATGGACCATTACGAACGCAAGCATTGCCAATAACAGCATGGCAATGCTTGTCAGGAAAAAAATACTGAAATTCCTGGCTATCCCGACCGTCCTGACATACAGCTTCAACGCCTCAATTTTGAGGGAACGGATTAATGTCCCTTGCAAAATTTTCAGCAGGCCGGAAGCCATTGAAGCAGCAACGCCTTTAATATGGTTTATCATGGTTATTTTGATGTTTTGCGGCCAAGGATGAAACCGAGCAGAAGGGCGCCAACTGCGGCTCCGCCGATGTAAGGCCATGGATTTTCGCGAACGCTCTTGTCAACTGCGCCTGCAATTTCCTTGGCTTTTTCCGTAGAGGCATCTTTCACGCGCATTGCGAGATCGGCCGCCTTTTGTGCGGCAAGTGCAAGCTTCTCCTTAATGCTCTTCTCATCCATCATGGCGCATTTGAGGGAATCATATTTCCCGCATGTCGCCTGAATCAGCTGTTCTTTGTTTTCTTTTGCCGCTTCCTCAAGAATCTTGAGAGCCTCATTGATTTTATCAGTAGATATGGCCATTGTCATTTCCTCTTTTTAATGATTTACTTTTACGGGATGTCTTATCAGTTACCTCTAAAACAAAACTTCTAACGCTTTCATTCCCAGGCCAAGAACTCCTTTCGTTTTAGTTTTGGATTTACTACGAGGCCTACAATAGAATACAGCCCACACTATTTCAATGGGGTAAAACCCTACCCTACACCCTGCACTTTAACGCATCCTGCGTTTACCATACCTCGCAGGAAAGACCTGTCAAGCATTTTGGAGATTTAGAAAACCCCTGGATTCATCTGGCAAAAGTCTTTCCATACATTTTTTAGGGTTCCCTTAAGTCAAGCAGACGCTTGGCGTTCCCGGGAACGCTGACCGTCTGGTCGGCTCTATGTATTTCTTGTGAGGAAAGACTTCTAGATTGGAAAGACGGAATATTGGATATTCGAGGTAATTTCCTGCGGCTCGCCCTCCATGTTTTACGCCCGTTTCGGGCGTGGAGGGTCGTGCTTGTCACGACCGTTTCTTGAGTTTTGAAATTGGCTCATTCAATTATTTTCGTTTACCCACTCAAAATGAAAACGAATCATTAAAATCAATCTTCATGAATAATCCGGGCTAGCCCTGTCTAAGGCTTTCTGCGATTTCCTTGTTGCGGAATAGGATTACAGCCAGATAACTGCAGAAAGCCATGTAAATAACGCAATATAGGCCTGCCCAGAAAAGATATTCAACGGGAATTTGTTTTTTACTTGCCAGAGCATCGGCCAACCAGAAAAACTGCCAATTCGGTATTAATGCATAAAACACGGATGATGCTGAAAATAAAGATTTTTCCGCAACTTTACCGAAAAAGTAATCTGAGATGAGACCTGAAAAAAACAGTACCGAGCATATTGTCAGGTTTGGAACAATATCAAACCTGGTTGACAGGGTGACGGTTATGACACCCATTATCCACACTGAAAAAAATATAAGGATGAATGCCGGAATTACATCAGAGTAAGGCGGAACCTCGCTATTGGCAGGCATGAAATTCAAAATTATCGCGAATCCTGTCATGAGGATGAGCATGCCAGCTACTGCGGATGAGGAAAAAGACCTTCTTGAGATGAAATTTCTTATAGCTCCGAAAACACATGCTGCAACCAGTAACCCGTAATAAATGTACATCGTGACGAAGTTCAGTCTGAACTGATCGCATGCTATGCTCAATGAAATCAATGAGGAAACGTTGCAGATGAGGACAAAAACTGAAAGCGCTACTGTTATTCCCGCTATTTTCGCCAGTATGAAATTTTCTCTCGGTACCGGCTTTGACAGAAGAAGGAGAACTGTTCCGTTCCGCATTTCCCTTGAAACAGTATGACTTGCGCAAAGGACGGCTGCGATAAGACCGAATACCATGGTCGTCGCCATGGAACTGTCTATTACAAGTTTGATTTGCTCTCTAAATACAAAAAGAGACAATGTGGGGAAGAGGCCTATAAGCACAACCGCAGTAGAGAGCAGCAGAAAGAAAATGGGTTCTCTCAGCGACTCGCGGAAGGCATTCTTTGCAACATGATAAAAATTAAGCACAGGATTTAATCTTCCTTGGAGCGACCTTGGTCTTCATTGTCGTAAAATCCCCAGCCCGCCGGGAGCTTTCGTCTGTTGCTTATGGCGGAGATGGACATATCAGGAGATTTTTTATTTTGGAATAACTTCCGTATCTTTGATGAGAACAGGTTCAGCTATCACCACAGGTTCAATCGACTTTATGACAGTCGTCGGCTCAAGAGGAGCCGATGTTGGGGCAGGGGTTGTTCCCCGACCGCCCGGATTATAGAGTCCGTTGTCAAGGTCATCGCTAAGCTTCTTGAATTTTGCGGCCAAATATGGTTTGTCAAGGATTTTTCCGACGGTTACCGCCACTTTATACCAGTCCTTATTGTCCACCCTTACGATTGTCTGTTTAGGATCCATTCTCTTTGTGTACGATTCTGGAACATATGAGGTGTCTCCGAGGATAAGAACCTGTTTGGCATTTACCATTTTGACGAAATTTGTGAAAGATGCATTCTGCACTTCCTGGCAAGCTCCTTTGCCGGGCATGAAGAAAAGACTTCCTCCCTCTTTTGTGATGAGAAGGATGGGTTGATTCGTCTCTCCCTGGGTCAGTTCAGCAAGAATACGCGCTTTTGTGTAATTGCCAGTGACAATAAGGGTGGTGATCTCTTTTGAAGGGCCCTGATACGGCCTTGACCAGTCCCAGAAACCCGCATTCACCACGGATATCATCGAAAACGCAACAGCAATACCGGAAAACAATTTGACGGCTATTTTCATTTTAGTATAATCCTCCTATTTAATTTTGAATAAAACGTCTCTCTGACTAATATTATACTTGCAAATTAAAAATTCAAACCTTTAAATTTTGTGATTTCAATAATTTTAAGTAAAATAAATACCGGAACATAGACTGAATGATAAAAAAATATTTGAATTCAAAAAGGGAAACACCGCATGCGGCCATTTTCATGAGCGGAAGCGGGAGCAATGCGGAGAAGCTTCTTGACAGCATTGCCGATGAGGAAAATAAATCATGGAACGCCTCCATGATTTTTACAGATGCCCCCTTGAGAAGCAGGGCGGCAAAAATTGCAGAGGATTATAAAATCCCGTATTTCGCGCTAGACATTCTTGAATTTTACAGGAGAAGGGGTGAGACAAAAGTGTCCTTGGCGACTGAAAAAGGCAGAAAAATAAGGGAAGAATGGACGGATGAAGCTAGGAAAATCCTAATTCCATTTAAAGTTGATTTTGGAATTCTCGCCGGGTTTGTCCCGCTGACAAACATAACATCTGATTTTCCGTGCCTGAATGTTCATCCCGGAGATCTGACGGTTGAGGAAAGCGGACGGAGAATTTTTGTCGGCCTCCATACGGTACCAATAGAAATGGCCATTCTCAGGAATTGCCGGACGCTCAGGTCAAGTGTCATAATCGCCCAAACTTACACCGGCCGAGGCGGCGAGATGGACAGCGGTCCCATTCTTGGAATTTCATCTCCGGTGGAAATAGGCTTGGGCGAAGCAAAATTTGAAGATTTAAAAAAGATTTATGAGTCTAGGCCCTTCCAGAGGCCTCCGGGAGGATATGGAGACCTGCTTGAAGAGATTGCCAGGAAAAATCAGGAAAACTTGAAAATCAACGGGGACTGGACGGTCTTTCCTCCGGCGGTAAAAGATTTCGCATCCGGAAAATTCGGTTATGATGAAGATAATTCCCTTCACTACATGATTGACGGCGAATGGAAGAAAATCAAAACAGTTGAATACAGCCGGACAGGATTCTCCCTGATTTGCTGATTGGACTCACTTGAAGAAACGCATGAAGCAGGAGTGCTACCCGAATTTTCCACCAACCCGGCAAATTCTCCGGGGAAGTTATTTCCCATCCCCGTTGTCTTTACCCCTGTTGTTCTTGTCTTGGCTGTCGGGAGGGGAGTAGAATAATATGATTTCAACCAGGCTCCAGAGAAATACAAGTATTCCGGCCGCCGCCGCTATCAGCAATGGCACGAAATTGATATGGAGTTCGGCGGGGAGATCGCTCGTATAATACTGAATAAGAGGCAAGAGGAGTTCCATAAACCCCCAGGCAAGGGCGGTCATGAATATCAGCAATTCAAGTATTCCGCGGAAATACCATTTCAACGTAATCTGCCCTATTCCAGGCGCCAGCATGTTCAAGCCCAGATAAAATGATCTGCTTCTGTAATTCATCTTAAATCCCCGTTGTTTTTATGGTTTTAGCCACCACTGCTGTTAAATCTAGCGCAATTTAGCGATATTGCAAAAACAGTGTTCATGTTGGATTGGAACTCACAGTCATCCCACAGGATGACGGATGGATCCGCCTACGCAGAGAAGCTACGGCGTGACAAGTTGGATTGTTGGATGAATGGATGATTGGGCTTGAGTTCAAAAAAATCTAAAAAGGCTATACTGTATGCAAAAACGGAAAAGTCTTTTTGCGAATTTATTATAGGATTGTTTTATGCTTATGTCTTTGATACGCAACCATCCATCAATCCATTCATCCATGGGACGGCTGTGTTTTAAAATCCTCATTTCCTTTTATTATCAAATTCCCGATTTGGAATGGCTTTCGCAGTTCAGGAGAATCTGATTTTTTCCTTTTTGTGAAAAATATTTTAAAAAAATCTGCATCCGCCTATTTGGAAAATATTTTTTTAGATATACTGATATGGCAGACCATTACAGTTTTAAATGGATGGAATATATTTTAAATTATTACTTCGGAGGGGTATACGATATTACCCGCTCTTTTAAAATAAATGCATTAAATATAAGGCATTGCATAAGATAACATTTCGCCGTACTATGTTCAAAGCATAAACAGGGAAAGGTGGAAATAATGAAAACCAAAATGGAACTTTGCAGAAAAGATTTGGTCATAGTAGGCGGCGGAGTTACCGGTTGCGTGGCGGCCATAGAGGCGGCCCGACTCGGTGTCAAAACCGCTCTTGTTCACAACCGGCCTGTTCTTGGCGGGCCTTCCAGTTCCGAATGTTGCGCAAACTCAGACGGTTCCTTCATCTGCGGAGCTTCAGAATATGTCAATGCAGAGGCCCGAGAAGGTGGGATACTTGATGAGATGAAGACTGAGGCGAAATACCGTAAAGGCAAGGGGCATGATGAGCACTGGAGTCTCCTGCTTCGAGAATGGGTGGAACGGGAGGAGAATATTCAGCTTTTCATGAACAGCGAAGCGTATGAAGTGAAAATGTCGGGCAGGAAAATCAAAAGCGTGTTCGTTAGGATGCTTGAAAGCCAGCGGACTTTCTGCTTTGATGCGCCTTTGTTCATCGACTGCAGCGGCGATTCATTTTTAGGATTCTCCGCAGGTGCGAAATTCCGCTGTGGCCGCGAAGGCAGAGATGAATTCAGCGAAAGCTTGGCTCTGGAAAAACCAGACAATAAGACCATGGGTTCTTCCATAGCATTCCGGGCGATTGATGTGGGACACCCCGTAAAGTTCCAGCCCCCTCCATGGGCGATGAAGTTTCCAACTGATGAAGATTTTCCGTTCCGTACACACCGCAATCCGCGGAAAGGTTACTGGTGGCTAGAATACGGTGGGGAACTTGACACCATCCGTGACAATGAGGAGATTTACCGGAAACTGTTAAGCATACTTTTCGGTGTGTGGGATCATGTTAAGAACCATGGCGACCACAGTGCGGACAATTATGTCATAAACTGGATTTCCAGCATCCCTGCAAAACGCGAATCCCGCAGATTGATAGGAGATTACATCTTAACCCAAAACGATGTGACCGGCCATACGGATTTCCCTGATGCCGTAGCTTATGGAGGATGGCCGATAGATTTACATCCTCCGGAAGGCTTTTTCTACAAAGGTCATCCGGGAAGTCCTCCTCCTTTTGTCTTTCCGGGTGTTTACCAAATTCCATTCCGCTCATTGTATTCCACAAATATCAGTAATTTGATGATGGCCGGACGAAACATCAGCGTAACTCATGTTGCACTGGGTAGCACTAGGGTTATGGCAACATGCGCAATGACAGGACAGGCTGTAGGCACAGCTGCCTTTCTTTCAAAAAAGTACAAGGCCACTCCACGTAAAATCTCGGAGAAGCACATCCAAGAGTTGAAAACGCTACTTTATCGTGAGGACGCCGGGGTTCTTGGAGATAACTGTCCGATTATAGGAAACATTGCAGGAAGCGCGAAAGTCACAGCGGACAGTGTGATGCTATTGGGTGAAACAGGTTCAAGTTCTGGCACCATGCCTCTGATGGCGCCGCCGCGCAATCCCGCATTTTACGATCCCTGCAATGTACCTCCTGCTGATCGGCGACGTGCACAGATGTTTCCGGTAAGCGGGGATTATCTTGAAAGTGTCTCCATTTTCTTTGACAACTTGAACACCGATGCCGTTGAAGTGGAATTTTCCCTGCATGAAGCGCAGGGATTCAATGATTTCACTCCGACCCCAGCTCTCAAGTCATTGAAAAAGACGCTATGCTCCGGTAAAAACGTGATGGTTCCGTTTGATGTTTGCAGCGCTGTTACTCCCGGCAAGCTTTATTATTTTGTCCTTTCTCCACTATCTGGCGTGGAAGTTCACCTGAGTAAACGTTATCTACAGGGACTGTATCTGAAACCCGACGGCTGTTATTTAAGCAACGACAATATGGTATTTAAAGTTGCACCCCCCCAAAATATTTTCGTCCCTGAAAATGTTGTCAACGGATTAACCCGTGGCGGGGACTGGCCAAACTTGTGGATTTCCGACACTGAGGATCAACTACCCCACAATCTCACATTGGAATTTGAAGAAATCGAAAAGGTAAACGCCGTAGAACTGATTTTTGACACCAACCTCCGGGTTCAGGTAATGGAAGGTGTCGCACCGGAATGCGTCCGAGACTATCAGATAAGCGTCATAGAAAACGGCGAATGGCGGACGATCGTTGAAGTTACAGGGAATTATTTTCGCCGGCGTCGCCACGTATTTCCCGAGATTGCCGTTTCGGCAGTACGCCTGACCGTCTCCGGCACTAACGGCGACAAGTCGGCTCGGGTATATGAATTCCGGGTTTTCAATGCATAACGCGGAGCACGCGTCGAGGTTCGGAGTCTTTACCGAATTCCAGCCGTAGCAGTTCAGATGCCTGCCCAGATCATGGCATATTATCTCGATTATGTTGGGAGTTTTCATTTTACCTATTGACAAATTATTTTTTTCTGATATACTGTAACGTCGCACCGTTACAGTTTCGAATATGGCTATTATATATTGGGTCGTGATTATGGATACTTTCATTTTACCGGAAGAAATAAGGGAGAACGGCAGTCTTCCCATGTACCACCAGATTTACGCGCAGCTCAAGAAGGAATTGTTTTTCGGTAAATATGACGTAGGGGCCCGTTTTTTCTCGATTCGAGATCTGCGTGCAAAATACGATGTGAACGCCGAAACCGTCCGAGCTGCAATTGACCGACTTGTCGAGGATGGCTTTGTGACTAGCAAGCCGATGAGCGGCATATATGTTAACAGCTCTAAAAAACGCCGTTCCGATATCGCCATGGGCAATGTCTGGTTCTGTCAGCTGACTGGCAGTCGAAACTATCCTTTCTACAGCGGTATCTTGTCGGCATTGCAACGGCGGGCAGCATTGGCAGGTATGAACGTGATTGTCAACCATTGTACGGATGTCTCCGACTTGGAACGCTGGTTCAAGCCGGAAACCGGCGACGGCTTAGTCGTTACCGGAGATATAGATGCTGCGGTGATCCGCTGGCTCCAAAACACCCAAAGGCTCCGCTATGTAGTTGTCGGCAACTATGACTTACCTTCAGGAATGCCAAATGTGCGTATCAAAATTATCGAGGCGGTATACCGTGCAATGGAACACTGTGCACAATCAGGACGACACAAGCTTGCAGTGATTGCCAATTCCAGCGCCAAGGTGGCGCTGGGCGATATCATGACTGGAATCAGTCAGGCGGTTGCAAAAGGCTTAGTCGAAAAAGTCGGTGAAGTTCTCGATCCTCAGGAGGACGGATACGCCGGGATGTTGAAATTGCGGGACTCGGGCTGTGACAGCGTACTCGTATCGGAAGCTGCGTTTTTCGGGCTTTGCCGCTATGTTTTTGAACATAAGATAAAATGTCCGGAAGAACTTTTTGTCATACGCCAAGGAAAGAACGAAGAAAATGACATTTATGGCGATGTAGCCGCCATCAACGTCATGTCCGATAAAATGATTATGGCGGGAAAGATCATATCCACTCTTTTCGGCGGCGGACCAATACTATCCGAGCTTGACTGCGAGGTCGTCAAAAATTTCCAAGTGCTGGAAAAATTAAATAAACATATTAAAAGGGAGGAACTGAAATGAAAAATGAAATTCAAGAACAACAGTGCTGCGAACATGGCAGATCTATTTGTAAGTCCTTTGTGTATAAAGGGTTTACGCTCATTGAGCTCCTCGTAGTAATCGCGATAATCGCAATTTTGGCCGGAATGCTGCTGCCAGCGCTGAAAAAGGCGAAAGACGTTGCAAAAGGGATCTCTTGCATTAATAATTTGAATCAGTTTGGAAAGGCATGCATCCTTTATTATGACGATTATAATTGTGCGGTGAACTATGAAATCACAACTAATAGTTACTGGATTACCACACTGGCTCCATATCTTCCAAGCGCCGGTAACACTACCAAAGGAAGCTTTAACCCTGCTGTAGGCGCTGACAGGTATGCCTGTCCGGCGGTAACATTCGATGATGTGAAAGGTGGGGGAACTGCTCTTTGGGGGAGCTCTTATTTAACAATAGGTATAAATAGAAATTATTTCAAAGGATCAAATGCCGCCCTTATGAAAAACCTGCATGTCCGACAGCCGGATCGGCTTTGCTTTTTTGCTGACACTTTCTCTCTAAGCGTTCTCGCTAAAACTATATCAATGCCACCTGTTTCAGCAGAACTTCGGCCATGGCACAACAATGCCGCCAATATCCTCTATTACGACGGTCATGTAAGTTCAAGGCGAAAAGGGTCTTTCTCCTCAACACAGGACACCCCGTTCTGGAGCGCAGCGGCATCATGTGCAAATCTGGCGGACTGAGTCCTGAAGAGTGAAGCTCGATAAGAAAATATTTTAAAGAAAGATTTCGAACATGAGGAGCTTTGCGTTATCGCTCATTTTTGCTGCGTTTCCGCTTTTCATCGGAGCGCAAGAAAAGCCGGATGCCGGCGCATCTTTGCAGAAGGGCAACGCCAGTTCGCAGCTTCAGGCGAATTCAAATGACAAGACGGCCTCGAATAAAAAATTCATCATGGCCGAGAATGGTGCGGTCAAAATTCCTATAATATTATACGAGAACGCACCGCCCAGGACAAAACAGGCTGCGAAGGATCTGTCCGAATATATAGCAAAAACATGCGGCTCTCTCCCAAATATCATAGAAGGGAGGCCTGACCCGCTCCCCCAGAACGCGATCTGGGTGGGGTTTCAGCCGGAATTGAAAAATCTCTTTCC
>CAMCYE010000088.1 GCA_945883805.1 Victivallis vadensis
TCCAATATCCATTTTCAGAATTCAATTACGACGGCGAATGCCGTCCCGGGAGTGCGCAGACAAAGTCTGCGCTCGAGCGGTGACTCTGTCACCGCACTCCGGGGAATGCTTCCGCATTCGTAACAAGCCTATAAACAAAGAACAAACTCCAGAACTTCTTCTCACGTCTTCACTCTGAAATTTGTTTTCTAATTTCTAAATTCTACTTTCTAATTTCCAAACTTACGCACTCACGCACTTTAGAACTTTCCCTCTACTCCCTTCATCGGTTGGATGTTCCGTGTTGGATATTGGATATTCAGACTTTCTAATCGAGTTACCCACGCGATCTGAGAAAGAGCCTATAATCAGGGGGAAAGGGAAAGACTCACCCCAGTCGCCGGGCGCACCAAAAAAAAAGCCTGCCGTTTAAAGGGCAGGCTTGATATTTCAACTGATATTATCTCAGATTATCGTCTGTCTCTGAAACCGCCTCTGTCTCCGCCACCGCCTTCGGTTTTTTCGCGGGCTTCGTTGACTCTCAGGCTACGGCCGCTGTAGTCTTTGCCGTTTGTTCCTTCGATCGCCTTGAGAGCTGCATCGTCTTCCATCTCGACAAAACAGAATCCGCGGGATCTGCCTGTTTCTTTGTCTTTGATGATTTTTACCGAGTTCACTGCGCCGAATTCCGAATACATTGCGCTGACTTCCTCTTCAGTTGCTGTGAAGGGAAGATTTCCTACATAGAGGACCTTCATCGTTCATTTCTCCATTAACTTAAATTTACATTTCTATATTTTCATGTTCCACAACTCTGCGGACCTGCCATATTGCCAAAGAACATTTGCGGTGTTCGTTGCATAAGCCCCCAGGTAAACCGGCAAACCATGCAGATACTGCGGACTGAAAATATTTCTAAGAACTTGTATTATATTGGGTCAAGCCGTTTTTTCAAACACTTTTATTGAAAAAAACGTTTTTTAAATATGATTTAAGGCAAACTGTATTACTTTAACGCAATTTTTTTAACATATTTCATGGAGGATGTTAGATGCCGCTATGCAGGCATATAGTTCTCGGTAATGGAAAATTCAGGTGCGTGATAAGTTTTCGGAAGGATTACAAAACCCCTCATATCACCGCCTACCTTCCCAACCAAGGGGATTCCGAGGACACGAGAATCCTTGCGCTGAAGGATCAGGATCTTCCGCTTTCAGGCGATCCTGAATTCATAAAATCAACTGAAAGCGTTTTCCCGGGACGTCATATCAAGATTAATCTCGAGATTCCCGGCAAAAGCCCCTTTTCCTGGGAGTTATGGGTTAATGAAGGAGATCAGCTGCTGTTCTTCAAAAACTCGGCGGGGAGGAATTACTCGCTCAAGTGCGACCGCGAAAAGGCGACATTCAAGCAGGCGCTTCCATTCTTCGGAAACCCGCCGGCGAAATTCCCGCAGAAAAATTCACACTCCAATGTGATAATGCAGGATGCGGAGCTTGCCGTCATCACAAATTCGCTGACCCCAGTTTTCTCCGCCACCATCAGGGAGGATGGCAGATTTCCGGCGGGAACGCATAATGCCTATGGCGGCACATGGATACGTGACGGTGTGATGTCCGCGGCCGGATGGGCATATTCCAACTATGCGGAAACTGAAAAACTCATTGAATACCTTCTTGTCAATGTCCCCCCGAAGGATGGACAGTTGGAGGAATACGGAATGATGGTATGGGGAGTCTATCAGTATTGGTGCCATTCCGGGAATGACGCATTTGTTGCGAAATTTGCAGGACGCATAAGGGAATTTGCATGGAAGCCCTTTGAATCTCTGAACAACGGACTTCTCGTTTCAAAGGTCGAGGGATACTGGGGGCGCGCATATCTCGGCGAGGGATATTCCTTTTCACAGAACTGCTGGGCTGTCCACGCGGTTGACTGCTATCTTAAAATGTCGGAACACTTCAAATGGCAGGACGATTTTGATATTCTCAGGGAAAGGAGGCAGACAGTTTATGATAGTCTGTTTGACGGCAGGTTCAAAAGGGATGGAGCTTTCGTGAAAAGGCTTCTGCCGGATTTTGGCATTCAGGACAATGTCCTCGTCGAAAGATGCCTGTCGATGGGAGTGCATCCGTACAGGGATGAATATGCGAAGCCCTGTGATTTGTCCCCGGGTTATAGTACGCCCAACCCTGACACCCAGACCTGCGCGTGCTGGCTCTGGAATCTGATGCCGGCGGAATCTCCCGAGGCTCTCGCCACCGGAAATGAAGTATGGAAGCTTTGGAACCAGTGCTGGGATTTCGGCGGATTGGAGCGTTGCAATTTTTCAAGTGACTGCGACAGGGAGACCGCCGGCCCATGGTTCCTTGCTTCGTTCATGATGGGCAGGGCTTATCTTCTTCAGAACGATTATCTGCGGACTTCGCAGATAATAGAATGGGGGAGAAGGGAATTCAACGGTTCGGGATGGAGCGGGAGGATTTCGAAATCACATAATCAGCTGGATCCGAACCGCTACATTCACGAAATCCTCAACTGGCCTGCGGGCGAATGGCTCATGATGGTCTACAGGGAGGCGGCGGGGCTTTACCCGACTGGGGACGGGCTCCGTATCTCACCTCATCTGCCGAGAAAATTCAACGGTTTAAGGATTCAGAATTACAGATACCGCGACTTCACCTACAATATTGTCTATCACGGTCTCGGAAGCGAAGTCCGCAGATTTAATTTCAATGGCCGTCAGCTGAGTTCGAATCTCATGCCCCTTGAAAGCGGGGAGATAGAAGTCATAATGAAGAACTGATGAATTCCGGACGGAATTCATTTTTTCATGGAGCGACATCTCCATGAAACTGGCAATGAGGCCGGATTCGTGTATATTCCACAGTTAAAATTTTCGAAAAATACGAGAGATGCAGTTTCGGTGAAAATTTATTTAAGGACTAAATATGGCAAATACTGTTTTGGATTTTGAAAGGCCGATTGCGGAACTTGAAGCGAAAATCGCAGAGTTCGAAAGCCTCGGCAATTCGCATAGTGTCGATGTTGATAAGGAAATGGTGCACCTTCGGAATAAAATAGAGGAGATGAAAAAAACGATATATGAGAGTCTGACCCCGTGGCAGAGGGTTCAGCTTGCCCGTCATCCCGACAGACCTTATCTCATGGATTACATAAACAGGGTTTTTACCGATTTCCTTGAATTCCACGGGGACCGCAGGTTTTCGGAGGATCCCGCCATTGTAGGCGGTTTTGCAAAGCTTGACGGCAAGCCGGTGCTTGTAATCGGCACACAGAAGGGACGCAACATCAAGGAGAATGTCTTCAGGAATTTCGGATGTCCGCATCCCGAGGGCTACCGCAAGGCGCTTCGTCTCATGCAACTCGCCGAAAAAGCGAAAATTCCCATAATAACACTCATAGACACTCCCGGGGCATTTCCTGGAATTGCGTCTGAGGAAAGGCATATAGGAGAGGCGATCGCCGTCAATCTTAGGGAGATGTTCGAGTTTCCGGTTCCGATAGTCGCGGCAGTGATCGGTGAAGGGGGAAGCGGAGGGGCGCTCGGAATAGGGGTCGGTAATAAAATCCTGCTTCTGGAGAACGCATATTATTCCGTCATCACGCCTGAAGGCTGTGCCGCCATCCTGTGGAAGGATAGGGCGTTTTCCGCGAAAGCCGCAGAATCCCTCAGGCTCACTGCAAAGGATCTCAAGGAGCTTGGGATAATCGATGAAATTGTCAGGGAGCCGCTCGGAGGCGCCCATAAGGATTTTGATGCGGCGGCTGAATTCCTGAAAAAGGCGCTCAAGAAGAATATTACAGACCTTGAAAAGCTTTCACCTCAGGAAATCAAGGAAAACCGTTATCAGAAATACCGCAAAATGGGAGTTTTCACTGAATAGCCAATGAGGTTTTTAGCGAATGCAGAAAATTCAAATACGCACGGCTGAAAAAAAAGACGCGGACGCGATCTGCGGAATCCTTGTGCCATATGCGAAAAAAAAGATTGTCCTGCCCCGTGATCCTCTGGAGATTTCCAGACACATCCATAACTTCTGTGTCGCGGAGAAAAATGGGAGAATCATCGGCTGTTGCGCATTCCGCGATTACGGGAACAGTCTCTTTGAAATCAGGTCACTGGCAGTAAACTCCCGGAATGTCGGAGGTGGAGTCGGATCGAAAATGGTCAATTTCCTGAAAGAGAGGATTTCCTGTCTGGGGCGCGTACACGTTTTTGCACTTACCACAAGCCCCGGTTTTTTTAACAGGCTCGGATTCCGCACCGTCGAAAAAGACATGTTTCCCCAGAAAATCTGGAGCGACTGCTCCAAGTGTCCCAAACTGGACGACTGCGACGAGGAGGCTGTGTTAATTGAGCTATAGTTTTCCAGATAAATAAATTCAAAGAGGAATTTATTTAACTGAAAAACTATGACAGGAATCAGCTGCTGATTCCTGATGGGAATGTTTTAGCCTGATTAATTAATAAACATTTTTTGTTTATGGATATTCAGAGTTGCGGCACCCGGTCGCCTAATTCGGAAAAATTGGCACATGGCGGATGACATGGGAAAAAGCTCGAAAAAAAATCATCCGCTCTCGAATTCTCCGGAAGAAATAAAACGCGCATTCAGGGCAAGCCGCGGCGACAAGACGGATCTTTTCGCCTATGGTACGCTAATGGACGATAACCATGTCCGGCTTCTCCTTAAAAGGCTTGTGCCCTCTGTTCCGGCGAAACTCTACAATTACATGCGGGTCGCGCCCTCATGGAGCTTTCCGTTTATTGTCAAACAGCATGGTGCAGTAACGGAAGGCAGGATACTCCGGGGGCTTTCCCTGGAGGACATGAAGGTTCTTGACGAGTTTGAGGTGGAGGGGCATCTTTTCAAACGCCAGGCGGCGGTTGTCAGGACCGCAAGGGGCCGCCAGCGCTGTATGACCTATGTCGGGAATATCAGCGCCCTCGAAGGGTCGTTCGGCAAAGAGGTGAAATTCGAGGACAGGTACAGCCGGTTCATAGAGAGGAAAGTAGATGCGATCATCTCCGACATGAATACCGGCAAATCTGAAATTACAAGGCGTGTGATCCATGAGCTGATGGGATCCGCCGTGGATGAAATCATACAGTCCCAGTTTGACGGCAATTACATCTGCAATTACATAATGGTTCAAGCACTTGAAGAGGCGAAGCCGCCCCGGCTGCAGGACCTCCTGAAAAACAGGGAGCTCCTGCCATACGCAGGTAATTACATGCGCATGGCATGCCAGCACATCGTATTCAACCAGCTGGTCGAAGCTGTCAGGCATGAATATCTTGACGCGGTGCGAATTGCACATCCGTATTTCAGGCACGGACTTTCAATACTGCTTGCGATGCTCTACTACAACAGGCATTCAAAAGTGATTAACGACATGTTCAGGGAGAAATCTCTTGATATGATCGTCGAAGGCAGGAATTACAGGGATTATGCGAAGTTCGCCATTGAGATTGCCGACAGCATATATAATTCGAAGGAGATGCAGCCGATTATTGAGTTTGTCGAGGAGAACTGGTATTCCGCCCCGACACCGCTTGGAGCCGAACTGGAGTTCAGCTGTCTCGGGAAACGCGCTGTCTACGCTCATCCGGGTGAGGATAAGATGTACGACGGTTTTTACTGGTTTAGGGATTTTGACATGTTTCGCAGGACATGGCGCCTGGGCGGGCACGTTGATTCGCATCTGCAGATATCCGTCGGACAGGAACGCCACCGCGGATTTTTTGAATACGCCCTGGGCCGTTATCAGATTGTGGGTGACCTCTCACGCCCGCTTTTCGCGTGCCCGTGGGGAATGTCCCTCCTGATAAATGAAGCCGTGAAATTCGCAAATATCCCTCCTCACAGCCTGCATGTCTCAATGGAGCTGCAAAGGGGCAGGAACAGCGGCAACATAATGGACAGAAAGCATTTAGACGAAGACCTTGTCTGCCTGCTTCTCCTAGGTGGCGATATTAGGCCGGATTTGGAGGGCAAACTCAGGGAACGGAGGATTTTTGACGGGGAACTAGACATAAATGTCAGCAAATCATTGAACTTTTCCGACCGGAAATTCCATTTCACAAAACCGGATCAGGCTGAAAGCGAAGCTTCCGATGTCATGGAATATAAGTTCATAAGGCTCAACCGTGAAGACACGGATTATGAAAGTCTGATCATTGCGCTGAAAGGATACCAGTTCGGGACGAGGGCTAGACCTGTAAAAACCCAGACGTTGGAGAAGGAGATGCCAGAACAGGCATTCCTGCGCGCATGGGCCGCAAATCCCCAGCCGCTTGATTCTTCAGCGATAAATAAATTCATCGAAAAGGTCGAGAGAGGACTTCTCGAGGAAAACAATATCGCAAGACTCCCTTCGACCAAGCAGACAGCCCTGAGAAGAGCCGAGGAGCGGCTTTTGGAAAGAAACTCATACATTTCGAAGAATAAATGATTTGACAAAGACCGTAAAATGGTCTTGACTATGCTTATACTAAGTTGCAATCAAAGAGCACGGCAACAGAGTGCCGTGGCTACAGCAAATCCGGGCTGTAGCCGCGTCACTCTGCTGACGCGTACCTTTCCCGATGAATGAAAAGAGTCTTGAACACCCAATATCCAACCAGTCTTCGCATAAGCTACGCCCGGCGCAGCATTCAATTTTCAGGTTCCACAGGAATTAGTTTTCGGGAAATCTTAGCTTGAACATTGGAAAATCAGTGTTGGATATTGGATATTCTTCATCCTTGGCCGTATGGTTAAATTATATTTGAGAAGGAGGGTTTCCGTGATGTTCCATGATACTGTTAAATCCATCAGCAAGCTTCAGGATTCTCTGGCCATACTGAAACTGATTGCACAGGGCAGGAAAAATATTGAGGAAAATAAAGTCAGGCCATTCAGAGAGTCTTTTTCTTTTATCCGAAAGAAAATTTCAGAAAATAAATCATTTGTGAAAAAATGAAATACGACAATCGTCCAATAGGGATTTTTGATTCCGGGCTCGGTGGCCTGACCGTAGCGGCCGCGCTGAGGAAATCGCTCCCCAATGAAAACATAATTTATCTCGGTGATACGGCCCGCGTCCCGTACGGCGACAAGTCACCCGCAAACATCATTCGTTTCGGAATAGAGGATGCCGCCTTCCTGGTCTCAAAGGGTGTCAAGCTCATTGTCATCGCCTGCAATACGGTGTCGGCGATCGCGCTCGCGGAAATCCGTGCGAAATTCGCGGAAGTTCCGGTGATCGGGGTGCTGGATGCCGGTGTCAGGGCATGTCTCAAGGCGAAGCCCGAATACGTGGCGGTGATTGGAACGAGGGCGACTGTCACCAGTGACGCCTACCGGCGCGAAATCCATGCCGTGAATCCGGGAATAAATGTCAGGACTATTGCGTGTCCGCTTTTCGTTCCGATTGTGGAGGAGGGGCTTGCAGACAGTGAGATCTGCCGTTTGGCAATTGATTTCTATCTGGATTCCCTGAAGAGGGAGACTCCTGACATGCTTCTTCTTGCATGCACCCATTATCCGCTTATGAAGAAATCTTTCCAATCATATCTCCCGAAGGGGGTGAAGATTGTGGACAGTGCTGACGCATGTGCGAAGTTCGCAGAGGAATATCTGGAGAAGAATTCACTTGTGGCCGGCAAAAGGACTTCCGGAACAGAGCGTTTTTATGTGACGGACATGCCCGATTCGTTTTTCAAGCAGGCGAAAAAGTTCCTCGGGCGCGACCTCGAACACTTCCAGAAAGTTTCAATTTCTGAAAATTGAGCCGGCTACGGATTGATTGTGATTGTTGCGGGGCGTGACTTCAGGGGGAATGATTCGAGGTAAAGTTCAGCGTAGACAATGAAGGTCTGCGGCCCGTTAATATCCTTCTTGATTACATCCTTTTTGAAATCAATGGTCTTTTCCACAATGGTTGAAGTGTTGTGGACAAGTTCAAGTGTCATCCTCCTTAAAGGTTTTTTGATTACAGGCTCAAGGCATATCCATTTGTCCTGCTCCGGAGTTGGCATTCCCTCCTGCCATGGGGCCACAAAGAGTTTGATGTTATAGTCGTCGATCATTCTCCACTCGTATATGATGAGTTTTTTATCGGAGATGTTGGTGAGCCTGAAAACCAATATGGCCGGCTCGTCGATGTTGAATGTCCTTTTTGGCGAGACGCAGTCAAATTCCACGTCATAGTCTTTTATTTTCGGGAAGTGTTCAATGTCCTTCACCATGCCCATCCTTACTTTTTCTCCGGATTTGCATGAGGGGAAAAGGACGGCCGAGGCCAAAAGCAGGGCCGCTATTATTGACAGTCTTAGAATTTTCATGATGTCTTTCATCTTATTGGTTCATGGTTTCAAGTTTTAAGTATGAAAACTCCCGCACTCACGAACTCACGCACTCACGCACTTCCCCACTTCCCGTCTTATCCCTTGAATCCGGAAATGATTTTGCCGCAGCTCCTTATTCCCGAGCGCATCAGTGTTTCCCCGACAAGAACCGCATTGAAGCCGAGCTGGAAAAGATGTTTCGCGTCTTCGGCGCATTTTATCCCGCTTTCTGAAACGGCCGTAATGTGCGGGGGAATCATGGGGATGAGATTTTCCGAGATTTGGATGCTGACTTCGAAGTTCCTGAGATTCCGGTTGTTCACACCTATTATTTCCGCTCCTGCCTGCAGTGATTTTGACAGTTCTTCTCCGTTGCGGATTTCAACCAGAGGTTCCATTCCGAGACTGCGTCCCAGTGCGATGAAATCCTGCATCTGGGAGCCGGACAGTATTCCGGCGATGAGAAGAAATGAGTCTGCGCCGTATGCCCTGGCTTCGAATATCTGGGATGAGTCTATTATGAAATCCTTGCGTAATATGGGGATGTTTTTCAGGGTTTCCCTTACAAGGGAGATTATACCGATGTCTCCGTTGAAGTACGTCCTGTCGGTGAGGACGCTTACGGCATCGGCTCCGCCTTTGCCGTATGCTGCTGCGATTTTTACGGGGTCAAAATTTTTAGATATTATTCCGGCGGACGGAGAGGCTTTTTTTATTTCCGCAATTACCGAGGGGGTTTCCCCGGAAATGGCGCTTTTAAAATCAAGTGCTGGGGGCATTCCATTCATCTTCCCCCTGAAAACACTGACAGACTTGCGTGAGGAAACGATTTCTTTTTTCTTGGTCTCGACTATTTTTTGCAGGATGTCTGGTATTTTTGATGGCATTATGTTTGTCTTTGTTTCATAGTTCTGCGTCTTAAAGGATATGTGAAACCCGAAATTCGAAACAAATTTCAAATTAGAAGTTTTAAAATTTCAAACATTTGAATTTTCCGTTTTATTGTTTCGAATTTCGATATTCGGATTTCGAATTTGGATTGCGGGCAAAGCCCGCATTTATGGGAGCTATCTGTTGGTCATTTTATCGCGGAATACGTATATGATGACAAAAAGTATCCCTCCGATTTTGAGGGGGATGCAGTACGGGTTGTTGTATATCTCCAGGACTGTTATCTCCCTGTCCCATACTTCAGCTATTTCCGTGCCGAGGAATCTCACCACCCCGATTGCAACGTAAAGGATGCCGAGATAGGCTATGCTTATGAATACGGCGAAAAACAGTTTTGAAATATTGCCGTACACGGAAGATTGGATATTCTGCGCCGGAGAACGCGTATAGGTCGCACCAAGTTTGCGCCGTTTTATCATTTTATGAATTTATCTCCATCTTTTTCGGAACTAAAAAAATAATGAATATGGAAAGTTTCAATCTTCAAAGTATAGTTCTACTCCATAAAAAATCCAGTAATTTGCCGATAAAAATTGAAACCTAAAGTCCGGAAGTGATATAATGCCCAAAAGAAAAGATATAAAGAAGATAATGCTGATAGGTTCCGGTCCGATTGTCATCGGGCAGGCCTGTGAATTTGATTACTCTGGAACCCAGGCGTGCAAGGCCCTCAGGGAGGAGGGATACAAGGTTGTCCTTGTAAACAGCAATCCCGCGACGATAATGACGGATCCGGAGTTTGCCGACTGCACCTATATCGAGCCCCTCACAAGGGACTTCCTCCAAGAGATAATAAGGAGGGAGAGACCCGACGCGCTTCTTCCGACTATGGGGGGGCAGACCGCCCTGAATCTCGCCATGGAGCTTTCCGAGGCGGGAATCCTCAAGAGATATAATGTGGAGATGATAGGCGCGAATGCGGAGGCCATCCGCAAGGCGGAAGACAGGTCGCTGTTCAAGAAGGCGATGGCGGAGATCGGCCTTGACATACCTAAAAGTTATTCGGCGCATACGATGGCCGAGGCGGTAAGGGATTTTGAGGCCGTAGGAAAATTCCCGGTAATCATCAGACCCGGATTCACCCTAGGTGGAACAGGGGGGGGGATAGCGTATGACTGGGATGAATTCAATACGATTGTAGAGCGCGGTCTTGCCGCAAGCCCCACCAGTGAAGTGCTCATCGAGGAATCCCTCCTCGGATGGAAAGAATTCGAACTTGAAGTGATGCGCGATAAAAAAGACAACGCCGTGATTGTCTGCTCCATAGAAAATATCGATCCGATGGGGGTCCATACCGGAGACAGCATAACCGTAGCCCCGGCGCAGACACTCACCGACAGGGAATACCAGATCATGCGCGATGCAAGCCTCGCAGTAATGCGGGCGATAGGTGTTGAAACCGGGGGGTCAAATGTCCAGTGGGCGGTAGACCCTAAAACCGGACGGATGGTCATCATTGAAATGAATCCGCGTGTTTCCCGCTCAAGTGCGCTTGCATCAAAGGCCACCGGATTCCCGATTGCGAAGATCGCAGCGAAGCTCGCAGTAGGCTATACCCTGGATGAAATCAGGAACGACATAACATTGAAAACCCCAGCCTGTTTTGAGCCGTCAATAGACTATGTCGTGACAAAGATTCCGCGGTTCGCATTTGAAAAATTCCCGACTGCGGACAGTACACTGACAACCCAGATGAAGTCGGTAGGTGAAACCATGAGCATCGGGAAAACCTTCAAGCAGTCCCTGCAGAAAGCCTACCGCTCACTGGAAGTGGGGAGAGCCGGATTCGGGGCCGGGCCGAAGGATTTGAAATTGAACGGCGAATCCGATGAGACTGTTCATGCCCAGCTTAAACGGCCGAATGACTCGCGTCTTTTCTATGTGCGGGAGGCTTTCAGGCGCGGATGGGACATAGGGAAGGTTAATGAAATCACCGGAATAGATCCGTGGTTCCTCAGACATATGCATGAACTGTCGATGTTCGAGGACGAAATCAGCTCTGCTGGAACTCTTGAGAAGCTGAAGGATGATCCCGCATTTTTCAGGCAGGTCAAGGAATACGGTTATTCAGATAAGCAGGTCGCCTATCTCCTGAAGTCAACCGAGGATGCGGTCAGGAAGGCGAGAAAACAGATCGGCCTTCTTCCCGTATATAGCCTTGTCGATACGTGCGCCGCAGAGTTTGATGCGTTTACGCCGTATTTCTATTCCACATACGGCGACATCGACGAAATCCGGAAGACCGACAAGAAGAAAATCATGATTCTCGGCGGCGGCCCCAACAGGATAGGGCAGGGAATTGAATTTGATTACTGCTGTGTGCATGCCTCTTTTGCGCTCAGGAAAGCCGGATTCGAGACCATAATGGTCAACAGCAATCCGGAAACCGTGAGTACCGATTACGATACGAGCGACAAGCTTTATTTCGAGCCGCTCACCGTTGAGGATGTCCTGCATATTTATGAGAGGGAAAACTGCGATGGGGTAATCGTGCAGTTCGGCGGACAGACACCCCTGAACATTGCAAAGGAGCTCGAAAAAAATGGGGTCAAGATTATCGGAACCAGCCCCTCGAGCATTGAAGCTGCGGAGGACAGGGAGATATTCCAGAAGCTTGTAAACAAGATCGGCATAAGACAGCCGGAAAACGGAATCGCCACAAATGCCGAACAGGCTGTAAAAATAGCCGAGAGGATCGGGTATCCTGTGCTTGTGCGCCCCTCATTCGTGCTTGGAGGCCGTGCAATGGTGATAGTGTATAATGAAAAATGGCTCCGCAAATACATGGAGGAGGCCGTCGATATTTCAAATCAGAAACCGATTCTGATTGACAGGTATCTTGAAAACGCGCTGGAGCTGGATGTGGACTGCATTTCCGACGGGGAGACATCCGTCATTGGCGCAATCATGGAACATATTGAGCTCGCCGGAATCCATTCGGGTGACAGCGCCTGCACAATCCCCACTCTCACACTGGACAATAAAATCCTGGACAAGATACGCGAATACACGTTTGCGCTGGCGAAAGAACTCAATGTCCGTGGTCTCATGAACATCCAGTACGCCGTCCAGAAAGGCGAGGTCTACATACTTGAAGTAAATCCCCGCGCATCAAGGACGGTTCCGTTCGTGAGCAAGGCGATAGGGGTTCCGCTTGCGAAACTCGCAGCCTTGGTCATGGTCGGCAAAAAACTTAAGGATCTGGGATTCACAAAAGAAATAATCCCAAAACATATTTCCGTCAAAGAGGCGGTATTCCCATTCAAGCGTTTTCCTGGAATTGACATCGTCCTTTCTCCGGAAATGAAGTCTACCGGGGAAGTGATGGGGATTGATTACAGTGCAGGCATGGCCTACCTGAAATCCCAGATTGCCGCAGGCAACACTCTTCCTGTAATCGGGAATGTTTTCCTGAGTATCAGGGATGAGGACAAGGATGCCGCAGTCCCCTTGGCCAGGGAACTTGTCGCTCTGGGCTTTAAAATTTATGCCACCAGATCCACATCCACGAAACTTATGGACAATGGAATCAAGTCTTTCGCCCTCTTCAAGGTTTCTGACGGAAGACCGAATGCGATTGACCTTATCCATAGCCAAGAGTTGAGTTGGATTATAAATACGCCGTCGTCAGGACCGGCTCCGAAGGTGGATGAAATACAGATGCGCGCCGAAGCTACAATAAGGGGAATACCAATAATAACGACGCTCAACGGGATGAATGCGGCCATCGACGGGCTCAAAGCCCTGCGGGAAATGAAGACTATGGAGATATGTAGTATTCAAGAGTATCATAGGCATTCCCTGAAACTGAATGTTTGACGTCATGAATTGTGGTAGCTGGTAGCTGGTAGCTGGTAGCTGGTAGCTGGTAGCTGGTAGCTGGTAGCTGGTAGCTGGTAGCTGGTAGCTGGTAGCTGGTAGCTGGTAGCTGGTAGCTGGTAGCTGGTAGCTGGTA
>CAMCYE010000089.1 GCA_945883805.1 Victivallis vadensis
CCGGAAAGCGACGGACTTTTTGATGTCGGAGCCACCTATTCCACCGGACTTGGCTCCAGGTACGGCGAGGGATATGTCATTGAAGTGAGGTGGGCGACATTGAGTAAAATTCCGGAAACCCTGGTCATGGAATCGGAATCTGCCGTGGAAAACATTCTGAACAGCCGTCTGTCCGAAGAATTTCCCGGAAAAAACCTCAGGGTGGTGCATGACGGGGATGTCATGAAAATCGTCGGAGATCTTTCCTTGAATGAACCTCTCTGAGTTGCAATCCTAAAATATAGGCGTATTTTAAGATTACAATCCTAAAATATAGGCATAATATGAGTTATATTGAACGAGCAGTGACTGATGATATTAGGAAAAGATTGTTTTCTGGTAAGGCGATAATTGTTTTTGGTCCACGCCAAAGTGGAAAAACGACAATGATAAAACAAATGGTCGCACCATATTCGGACGACACGTTGTGGTTCAATGGAGACAGCCCGGATGTGCGGGAACTGCTGGGAAATATTACTTCGACAAGGTTGAAATCCATCATCGGCAAGAAGAAAATTGTTGTAATTGATGAGGCGCAACGCATAACCCATATCGGGTTGACAATGAAACTTTTTACCGACGAAATTCCGGAAATTCAGTTGATTGCAACCGGCTCATCTGCTTTCGAATTGGCAGACAAAACGGCAGAGCCGCTGACAGGCCGGAAGTTTGAATACAGGCTTCTGCCGTTGTCCTTTTCGGAGCTATGCTCAAATGCCGGACTCTTGGAAGAACGACGAATATTGCATCAGCGTCTGATTTACGGTACATACCCGGAAGTCGTTACCAGGCCTGGAGATGAGCAGCCTTTATTAAGTATGCTTGCCAGCAGCTATCTGTACAAGGATTTATTGACTTTGGAAAGCGTGAAAAAACCTGCTCTTTTAGATAAATTAGTCAGGGCTTTGGCTCTACAGATTGGTTCAGAGGTGTCTGTAAACGAACTGTCAAATCTAATCTGTGCTGACAATAAGACCGTCGAAAAGTACATTGACCTGCTGGAGAAAGCCTATGTAGTCTTTTCACTTCCGGCATTCAGCCGGAATGCACGCATTGAAATACGGAAAGGCCGGAAGATATTCTTTTACGATCTTGGAATCAGAAATGCCATATTGGGCAACTTCATTCCAATAGAATCCAGAACAGATGTCGGTGCATTGTGGGAAAATTATCTGATACTGGAACGACTGAAGCTACAATGCAATATGCCGTTTCCTCCACGCCGCTTTTTCTGGCGCAATATGGATCAACGCGAAGTTGACTACCTTGAAGAATCCGTCACTGACCTGTCGGCGTGGGAATTCAAATGGAACCCTAAAACCAAAGGCAAAATTCCAGCCGCTTTCAGGTTGGCATATCCGGAAGCGAAAACTGCATTGATCACCCCGGACAATTATGATGGGTTCTTAATGGGACAGGTAATTTCATAAGTACCATCTTATATCCATAGAAAATGCAACACAGGCGTCTTGCCTGTGGACTTAAAATACAATTTCCTGTTCTATCCTATGAAATTTCCACATCTGGAGTTATATTGTCAGCTCTTCAAATCAGAAAATAACATGGGATTTTTACAGTGAAAGAAGTAAAAATAGGAATCATAGGCTTTGGAACCGTAGGTGCCGGAGTGGTGTCGTGCCTCATTGAAAACGGGGATGTGATTTCCCGCAGGACGGGCGTGAAGCTTATCCTTTCAAGGATTGCCGATATCGATGTGGACACCGACCGCAAGGTCAATGTACCCAAGGAGATCCTCACCACCGATGCGATGAAACTCATTGACGAGGTGGATGTTGTCGTCGAGCTTGTCGGAGGGACAAACAAGGCGAAGGAGTTCATTCTTGCGGCGCTGAAAAAGGGGAAACCGGTTGTCACTGCGAACAAGGCGCTTCTTGCCGAGCATGGGGAGGAGATTTTCGCCGCCGCTGAAAAATCCAAGGCCGACATTTACTACGAGGCAAGCGTTTGCGGGGGAATACCGATAATCAAAGCCCTCAAGGAAGGTCTTGTCTCCAATAAGATACAGAAAATAGTCGGTATAATGAACGGCACCTGTAATTACATCCTTACAAGGATGGAAAGGGAGCGCATAGGTTTTGATGAGGTGCTCAAGGAGGCGCAGAAGCTGGGTTATGCCGAAGCCAATCCGTCTTTCGATATTGACGGGATTGACACCGCGCACAAAACTGCGATTCTCGCATCCCTCGCCTACGGCGAGTGGTTCGGGATGAAGCCGATCCATGTGCAGGGGATCAGGGGGATTTCCCTCTGCGATATAAATTTTGCCGCTGAACTCGGGTACAGGCTGAAACTCCTGGGAATAATCAAACAGGAGCATGACGATGTCGAAATCCGCGTTCATCCTACGCTCATTCCCATGAAATCCATGCTCGCAAACATCTCGGATGTTTTCAACGGGGTGATGGTGAAGGGCAGCCCTGTAGGGGAAACCCTATTCTACGGCCGTGGCGCCGGTCGCGATGCAACAGCAAGCGCAGTTGTCGCCGATCTTGTGGATGTCGCGCTCAATTTGAAATTCGGTTCGCACAGGCGCGTTCCCGCCTTCACCATCGGCAGACAGTTCCGCCAGATCCTTCCCATGAATGAAATCATGTCAAGATATTATATGCGGATACAGGTGATTGACAGGCCGGGAGTTGTCGCCAAGATTTCAACCGTGATTGGAAACAGGGGTATAAGCATATCCAGTCTGAGACAGCTTGAAGGGCAGTCGGCAGACAATGTATCCCTTCTTATCATGACGCATCTGGCAAAGAAGCAGTCGCTTAATGACGCCATTTCCGAAATGGAGAAACTCGACTGTGTAAAAAACAAGGTCACGCTGATACATGTGGAAGACATATGAAGAATGGATGATTGGATTGTTGGATGATTGGGAAGAAAACAGGAAGAAAATTTTTCCGTCCCGGAAAAATTAAAAAACATATGACGCGGAGATAGAAATGAAAGGCAAGCACACGGTTGAGAAGATAGGCGGAACTTCCATGTCGCAGTTCAAGGACGTGATGGACAATATCATCATTGGAAAACGTAAGGGCAGAGAGCTTTACAACAGGATTTTCGTTGTATCGGCCTATGCGGGGATCACTGACGCCCTGCTTGAACACAAGAAGACCGGGGTTCCCGGAATTTATGCGAAGTTCGCAGAAGGTGACCTGTCGTGGATTGAGAATCTTGAAGATCTGCGTATTAAAATGTTTGAAATAAACGCCTCTTTTAAAAAAATAGGTCTTGATGTCCCGAAAGCCGACGCATTTGTGGATGAGAGGATGGACGGCATAAAATCCTGTCTCGAGGACCTGATAAACCTGCGTTCATACGGCCATCTGAAACCCAGCGACTTCCTGCCGGCAAGCCGGGAGATGCTGAGTGCGGTAGGGGAAGCGCACAGCGCATACAATTCCACCCTCATCCTGAAAGCGAACAGAGTGAAAGCCGCATACGTGGATCTTACCGGCTGGCGGGAGACGGAACAGCATTCCTTCGACGACATGATAAGGAAGTCATTCAAGGGCATCGACCTTGAAAAACAGGTTGTGATAGCCACTGGCTACACCAAATGCGAAGAAGGTATAATGACGCGTTTCGACCGTGGCTACAGCGAAATAACCTTCAGCAAGATAACAGTCATCACCGGCGCAAGGGAAGGTATCATCCACAAGGAGTTCCATCTCAGTACGGGCGATCCGAAACTTATCGGCGTGGAAAAAGTGAAGACAATCGGCAGGACGAATTTCAACATAGCCGACCAGCTTTCCGACCTCGGAATGGAGGCCATCCATTCAAAGGCGTCCAAGGAAATGGAACAGTGCAACATTCCCATAAGGGTCAAGAACACTTTTGAACCTGAGCATCCGGGAACACTGATAAGTAACGATTATATTTCGCCGTCTCCAAGGGTTGAAATGGTATGCGGGCGCAAGGAGGTTCTTGCAATAGAGGTGCATGACCCCGACATGGTCGGACAAAGCGGGTATGATTACGTCCTGCTGAAATTCTTTGCTGATTTCAACATCAGCTACATCGCCGTGAACAGCGACGCCAATACCATAACCCACTATGTTCCGGAGAAGACTCCGAAAATCAAAGAGTGCATCCATGCCATGAAGAAAGGATTCCCAGGGGCCGAAATAAATGCAAAGCCTGTTTCAATTGTTTCCGCAATAGGAAGCAATATGAACATACCGGGTCTTCTTGCAAGGGCGGCCGGTGCGCTTGCCCGGGAAGGAATAAACGTGCTGGGAATGGATCAGAACATCAGGCAGGTCAACATGCAGTTCATAATCGAACGCCAGCACTTCGAGTCCGCCCAGAAAGCCCTCCATCAGGAGCTGGTTGAGAAGCATAAGTAGGATAGGACTTTCCAGAGCATTGAAAGATTTAGGTTCGTTTTCATTTTGAGTGGGTAAACACACAAAATATGAAAATAATTGAATATCCAATATCCAACACGGAATGTCCAATATCCAAGGAAATTGTCGCAAATTTTCCTTTTAGCCGTATTTATGCTTTTGAATAATATTGAGTTCAACTCGTCGGTTTTTAAGAAAAAATTAATTTTCTCCGACTATTGAATGAATTTGTCTTTTCTTCCCTTCATCGGTTGGATATTTCCGCCGTGGCGGATTGGATATTGGATATTCAGTCTTTCCACCCACTCGATCTGAGAAGGAGCCAAGATTTATTTTCCGTATGCCGTATTTGACGGCAATGCGAATTTTATGCCCTCGTCGTTGAAGCGTCTCAGTATTTCAAGATTTCTCCCGTGCATCCAGTCGAGGAATGCAAAATAATCTCCCGAGCTGAACCACACCGTCACGTAAATATTCAGGGACCAGTCCTTGAACGAATTGAAGAATATCCTGGGAGGGAAATCAGTCCTGATGTTTTCATGGTTGTCAAATATCTCATGCAGTATACTGACGGCTTTTTCCATTTTCTCAGGTGCGGTGCCGTAAACAATGGCAAGGTTCATTTCATGCTTGATGAAAGGGCGCTTGCTTATGTTTTCTATTGTCGTATTGGCCATATTCTTGTTTGGTATTGTGACAAGATGCCCGTTCGGCGTCCTGATTTTCGTGCTTCTGAATCCGATATGCTCAACCTGGCCTGTAACATCTCCGACCTTTATGGCTTCTCCGGCCTTGAACGGCTGATCGAGTATGACCATTATTGAACCGAAGACATTGGCAATGGTGTCCTGTGCCGCAAAAGCCACCGCCAGTCCTGCGACACCGGCGCCTGCAAGGAGGGTGGTTATGTTGATGTTGAAAATATTCTGTCCGATGAGAAGAACGGAAAAGACAACCACGATGACTTTCAGCGTCCTGCTTATTGCCGGAACAACAAGATCATCCAGGTCA
Organism: Victivallis vadensis; assembly: GCA_945883805.1. Lineage (GTDB taxonomy): Bacteria > Verrucomicrobiota > Lentisphaeria > Victivallales > GWF2-50-93 > GWF2-50-93. The sequence goes on from CAMCYE010000089.1 coordinate 5,424, forward strand.
TTGTCGCTTCTTTTTGCAAATCTCCCTACAAGATAGTCGATTACAGAGACAAGCCTGTACATGGCCCAGGCAATTGCGATTGCGGATATCGCAATGCAGGCCTTTCCAGCGATGGCGGCCATTTTCGCCGACACTAGGGGGGAGACAAGGGAAAAACTTCCGTATATTCCCAGGGCGACAACCAGAAGGGAAACCGGCCTCCCTATAGCCAAAAAAATCAGGTCGTCAACCTCTGTCTCCGTATGGGAAGCCAGTTTGACAGCGTAATTCTCAAGGAACCATCTCGTAAAACGTGCGATAATAAGTGTAAGGATAAGTCCCGCGGAAAAGAATAATATGTCCTTTGCCGTAAGCTTCTCAAAATGGAAATTATAACTCAGTTTTTTCAATATCTGATTCCGGTATGAACCAATCGCCTCTACGGGAGGGGTGATTTTATTCCCGGCACCTTCAATAATTTCCGTTTTGACGCTGCGGGGCTGGTTTTCCGTATTTTCCGCCTGCTGGCACAGGGCGCAGGCGCAGACGAGGAAAATTCCCGCAGTCATCGCGGGAACAGAAAACAGCTTCATGTTTTTAAACAGGTATTTTATCATTTCAGTCTCCATATATTTGATTTTCAGTATGCGGGAACGGAACTATAACTTGGTTTTAAAATAATCAAACTGGGATTGCACCTTATTTTGCATTCTCATCCTTCAAAATGTATAGTCCGGGACGTTTGAAAACATAAAAATAATCGCACGGCGCCATTTATGCAGAAGCAGAGACTTTTCAACCAGATAATCGAATGTCTTGAAATAGAGTCGGAAAACCATGCATACGCGGATGTCAGTCCCGCAGTCTTCCGGAAATTCATGCAGTTGAAAAATGCGGAACCTGCGAAGTTCGCAAAGCCTGTGGTTGGAAAAGTTCCGGAACCTGTCCGCTCCGTGCCGGTTGCGAATTTCGCAAAAACAAAGGAGGCGATCAATCCCGTTTTGTCCGGAAATGCGCTCAAACCTTCCGGAAGGCTTGAGCTTGATAAGATGCAGATGGATGAACTCGCCGTAAAAGTTGCTGAATGCACCCTCTGCGGACTCCATGAAACTAGGAACAAGCCCATTTTCGGAGATGAGACGCACAGGGCTGACCTTATGTTCATAGGCGAAGCCCCAGGCAGGGACGAGGACAGGCAATCTGACCAGCTTCTCGCCAGGATGATAATTGCGATGCAGTTCACACTTGGGGAGGTTTATATTGCGAATGTCGTGAAATGCCGCCCACCCGGAAACAGGAATATAAGGGATGAAGAGGCGGAGAAATGTCTTCCCTACCTCAACAGGCAGATTGATATTATCCGCCCGAAAGTTATTGTACTGCTGGGGCCGGTCCCCCTTAAATATCTGCTTGGTCTGCCTAGCATTACGAAAACAAGGGGTGTCTGGCATGAGTACAGGGGGATAAAAGTGATGCCGACATTGCATCCGGCATATGTTCTCAGGAATCCCAAAGGGGCCAGAAAAGAAGTTTGGGACGATCTTCAGGAAGTTATGAAGTTTTTCGGGAAGAAATCCGAGCCTGTGAAAAAAAACGAAACGGAGCGTAAAGACTCATAGCTAAAAGTTAATAGCTTTCAGCAAACAACTATGACCTATCAGCTAAAAGCTGGGGACTAACGACTAATACTGGACGGGGAAAATGACAGGAATGGACAAAAGGGTATTCAATACGGTTACAAGAACCCTCAAGAAAATGACTTTTGGTGTGGCACCGGCAAGGATGATAACCGAGGACTGTCTTGTAATGATGAATGTTCCCGCTCTGATGGCGCGACGTGATTCGGCCTATGAATGGGCGGCTTACCTCATAAAATACCTCCTTAACGTGTCTCTTGAGAAGAGGCTTGATCTCTACGATGCCATACTGGAACTCCTTGATTCATCCATAGATTCCTGTGATTCAATCATCCTCATGGAGAATGTTCCGGGCAGGGAGAGCCTTGACTTCATGAACAAATATTTGATTATGCTGAGGGATGTCGTAAAAGCGGCAAGTATTCTGGTAAGCTATGAAAACAGTTTTATCGAGGATCAGTTTAAAAAGGATAGCGCCAATATTGTGGAGGAACCGGAAATACGGTTGATGGGGGATAATTTCAGGAATTGCGAACTTAACATTTACAAGTCAATCGTGGTGCAGGTTGAAATCGCAGAGCCCTATATCAGGAAATACAGGGAATCACATATCAGGACTCTTTCAAAAGACAGCAGGGTCAGATATGATAAGTCCTTTCAGGAGTTTGAAAGAAATTACAAAGAATATGGCAAATCCTTTTTCACCTCAAAATAATTTTCCAATTACCAGGGCCGTTACGGCACTCATCTTTTTGTCTTTAACTTTTCCCCTGCAGGTTTACGCCTTGGATGGTTCCAACCTTGAAAAGGTTGATATTGCATCGGTTCAGGAAAGAGCAAAAGAAGGGGATACTGAATCGCTTGTTCTGCTTGGAAACGCATATTTTTTCGGCAAATACGGCCTTGAAAAAGACTATACCCTTGCTTTCAGCCATTACAGGAAGGCCGCCAAGAACGGGAGCAAGTCCGCTCTGTTCAATCTTGGTTTATGCTATGACCGCGGACTTGGGGTGAAAGCAGATCCGATTGAGGCGTTCAAATGTTACAAGGAGGCGGCCGAATCCGGTCTTCCCCAGGCAAAGTTCAATATTGCGGTATGCTATCAGACCGGTATACCCTCGCTGGAAAATCCCGGGAGGGCAATACCTCGGGACATTGGAGCTTCAGTGGAGATGTTTGAAAGTCTCGTATCGTCGGATTTTCCGCCCGCATTTGCGAAACTGGCAGAGCTTTATCTTGAGGGCCGCGGTGTGCAGAAGGATGAGAAAAAGGCGGTTTCCCTTCTTGAAAAGGGGGTTATGCTGGACAATTCCGAGTCGATGAGAATTCTTGCCGACTGCTATTTTTCAGGCAGGGGATGTCCGAAAAATGACGAGACTATGCTCCTATGGTTGAAATTTGCAGTTGAAAGGGGAAATCCGGAGGCGATGGCAAAACTGGCATTTTTCCATGAAACCGGGCAGTTTGTGGAACAGGACAGGAAAAAGGCATTCTCCCTTTATGAGAAGGCCGCATTGTCCGGTCTTGAGATGGCTGAGGTGAAGATGGGTGATTTTTACATGAATGGCGATATGGTGAAACATGATTTCAATGAGGCCAGGAAATGGTATGAGAGGGCGTCGGCGAACGGGAATGCTCATGCTGTCTTCAATCTTGCGGTTTTCGCAATGGAAGGTTTTGGTGAACCTAAAAACGATTTGAAGGCTTCGAAACTTTTTCTTGAAGCGGCGAAAAAAAATGATTCACACGCCCAGTTCAACCTTGCATGTTTTTATGATCAGGGACGTGGATTCGGATCCGACAAGACGGCGGCGTTCTACTGGTTTAAGAAAGCTGCGGAGAACGGTGATGCTAAGGCGCAGCGGAGATTGGCCGGATGCTACATCAACGGGGAGGGGACGGAAGAGAATATGAAACTCGGGGTCGAGTGGATTACAAAAGCGGCGAAAAACGGCGATGACGAGGCGTTGGACATACTGAAGAGCCTTCAATATTAATTTAACAGAGAAAAGTTATCTTATGGAACAATACCTGTGCTCTCATTGCAATAATACTTTCGGCGTGTGTCAAAGACCTGCCGACATGATGTTTCACTGCCCCCACTGCAACGGCGCAGTCCTCCTGCAAAGCGAAGATTTCCAGCCCGGCGAAGTTCTCGGTGGCTTTGAAATTGTAGACCTCCTCGGAAAAGGGGGAATGGGATATGTGTACCTTGCAAAACAGTCCTCGATGCAGAGGCTTGTGGCCTTGAAGGTCATCATGAAAACACTTGCCGGAGAAACTGATAGCGGTATTATCGATATGTTTAACAGGGAAATCCAGCTTTCCGGGGCGCTCAACCATCCAAACATAATCAAGGCAATTGATGCGGGCGAAAACGAGAGATGCTATTTCATGGCCATAACGTATGTTGATGGTGAGGATTTCGAGAAGCTTCTTGACAGAGGTGCAACCGTTTCGGAGAAAGAGGCTTTTGCAGTGGCGCTGAAAATGGCAGACGCCCTTAATTATGCCTGGGAGAAACACGGACTTATTCATAGGGACATCAAGCCCGGCAATATCATAAGGGACAAAAAGGGCGAAGTTTTCCTCATGGATATGGGGATAGCACAGTATAAGGCGTTCGATGGTGCGCTGAGTGAAAAGGAAGTACTCGGGTCTCCATTCTATATGAGTCCCGAACAGGGACAGGGGCTCCCACTTGGCTGGAGCACGGACATGTATTCGCTAGGGGCGACGGTCTATCACATGATTGTCGGGGCGGCACCGTACGATGCGAAAGAGATCACAAGAATTATTGAAAAACATATAACTGATCCTTTTCCTGAGCCTTCAGACAGAAATCCTAATATAAGCGTAAGTAAGACCGCCGTTTCAATCCTCAGGAAAATGATGGGTAAAACTCCAGAAGACCGATACGGTTCCTGGAAGGAGTTCGAAGGAATTGTGGACGATGCGTTTTTCAGTGCCGGCGAAACTGCCGGAAAAATTTTAATCCAGGGAGAGAATCCCCTAGAGAAGAAGAAAGTGGCTGAAAAAAAGACAACATTGATGAAATTCATAAGAAGGATGATGTCCTTCAAATCTCTATCTTAACCCGTGAAAGGAAAATAAAATGTCGCTTTTCAAAACAAAGTCCTGGCTTGAATGCCTGCAATGCCATAGAAAATATGATCTGGACAGTGTCCGTTACTCTTGTGATTGCGGGGGGCTTCTGGACCTTACCAGAGATCTGGGAAAAATAGACGGGAAAAAACTTTTGAAAACCTGGGAGAAGAGATGGGGCATGAAATCAGGAGTTGAATCTTCCGGCGTCTGGAGGTACAGGGAACTGATTCTTGATGCGCCTGACGATAAGATAATCACGAAACAGGAGGGGAACACTAGACTTTATCCGGCAGGCAAGGCCGGTGAATATGCAGGTCTCAAAAATTTCCTTCTCAAGCACGAGGGTGAAAATCCGTCCGGCAGTTTCAAGGATCGTGGAATGACCTGTGGGATTACTGCGGCCAATGTTTACGGTGCGAAATGTGTCGCCTGCGCAAGCACCGGCAACACAAGCGCAAGCATGGCGGCATATGCGGCAAAGTGCGGATTCCGTTCGATCATCTTCATACCGTCGGGAAAAATAGCTTACGGCAAGCTTGCACAGGCTCTCGCCTACGGAGGTCTCACTCTCCAGATTGACGGGAATTTCGATGACGCCATGACTCTGGTGCAGGAGATATGCGAGAAGCTGGATATCTACCTTCTCAACTCCATAAACCCGTTCAGGATTGAGGGCCAGAAGGCGATATGCTTTGAAATCCTCCAGCAACTTGACTGGAAAGTGCCGGACTGGTTTGTGATTCCAGGCGGAAACCTGGGAAACAGCAGCGCATTGAGCAAAGGGCTCATGGAACTTCATGAACTGGGTATAATAAAAAAGATTCCGAGGATTGCCGTAATTCAGGCTTCTGGGGCAAACCCCCTTTATAAGATGTGGAAATTCAACACACCTTTTAAGGCTGTCAAAGATCCGGAGACAATTGCAACCGCAATCAAGATAGGAAATCCCGTATCATGGGAGAAATCACTTCGCGGAATCCGGTGGAGCAATGGGGTGGTCGAAGAAGTCACTGAACAGGAGATCATGGATGCCAAGGCGATGGTTGATGCCGCCGGCATCGGTGCAGAGCCGGCCTCCTGCTGTTCCGTAGCCGGAGCGAAAAAGCTGGTGGATGCGGGCATTATTTCATCGGATGAATCCGTGGTCGGCATCCTCACCGGCAACGTCCTCAAAGATCCTGATGCTGTGATAAACTATCATATGGACAACCTCAAAGACAAGGGCATTCACGGTACCTTCGCCAACAGGCCGATATCCGTAAAGGCGACTCTTGAAGCGGTAAAAGCGGTGCTGTGAGCAGTAATACTAACTTGCAATCAAATTGCAAGAACATGCCTTACGGCATTGACTACAAACGAATTATTTGTTCGTAGTTAATCCGCCTCAGGCGGATTAAGCCCGTCTTTATCTTTCATGAATTACTGTCCGAAAGAATGTAACTCGGTATGAGGCAGATTTCCCAGACTGCTTTTTCCATGGATGCATTCACCGGTAAAATCAAAACATCATTATTTACCACGCTCGCCGGGAAAAGACTTGCCATCGCGCAAAGTGTCGGGGCGACGCCTGATATTATCTTACACCACGGATGGGGGCCATCCCTATATCTGCTTGCCTTACTTAAATAATGAACTTTTCCGTAGACTGATCGAAAATATGGGATTTTGACAGCAAAACTGAAAGTTCGATATCATCTCCGACAGATGTTTTCCTGTGCGCGTCGACTCGTGAAATGAATGACTGTTCGCCGGCGCTCAGATAAAGGTAAGTTTCAGGTCCCATTGGCTCGACAACTTCAACTTTGGCTTTTATCTTGGCTGCGTTCGGTCTGCTTTCAGCTTCCGGGGAACCGATATCTTCAGGCCTTACGCCGAACACTATTTTTTTGTCAATGAACGGTTCGGCGGAGTCCTTCCATTCGTCCGGGAGTTTTATCTGCATGGCGCCGTCCTTGAAATAAAGTTTGCCATCCTGCCGGATCAACACACCCCTGAAGAAGTTCATGGGAGGGGTTCCGATAAATCCCGCCACGAAGAGATTTGCCGGACGGTCATAAACATTGAGGGGGGTGTCAACCTGCTGTATAAGCCCGTCCTTCATTACGACTATCCGGTCGGCCATCGTCATGGCTTCTATCTGGTCGTGCGTGACATAAATCATCGTCGTTTCAAGTCTTGTGTGGAGCTTGCTGATTTCCGTGCGCATCTGCACGCGCATTTTGGCGTCAAGATTGCTGAGCGGTTCGTCAAAGAGAAACGCTTCAGGCTTGCGGACGATCGCGCGGCCCACGGCAACGCGCTGTCTCTGTCCGCCCGATAGGGCTTTAGGCCGGCGGTGCAGATAATCCTTGATTCCGAGAAGTTCCGCCGCTTCCTGAACCCGCTTGTCTATGTCGGTCTTCTTGAATTTGCGGAGCTTGAGTCCGAACGCCATGTTGTCATAGACGGTCATGTGGGGATAGAGTGCGTAGTTCTGGAAAACCATCGCAATATCGCGGTCTTTCGGGGGGACATCGTTCACAACCCTAGTTCCGATGCTCACCGTCCCGGAGGAGATTTCCTCAAGTCCGGCAACCATCCGGAGGGTTGTCGACTTCCCGCAGCCGGAGGGGCCCACCAGGACAACAAATTCCCTGTTTTTGATATAGAGATTTACATTATCCACGGCCTTGATGTTGCCGGGATAAATCTTGCATACGTCTTTCAGTGTCACATCTGCCATGGCATAAACTCCGTTTTAATTCTCTTGTTTTTATTATTTCTTCTTCTGAACATAATTCAATTGTCTCTCACCGATT
>CAMCYE010000090.1 GCA_945883805.1 Victivallis vadensis
TTACGGTGTGCCTTGTCAGCGGATGTCGCCTGTTCACAATCGGTGACTAAAAGAACTCGTCGGAAAAACGCAGAGATATTCCGCAAAGGAGTTCAACCATGAGTAAACTGGCTTACGTTTTCTTGATGGCGCTGGTGTCAATGGCACCGCTCGAAGGCTTGGCCGTCAGGGCAATCCCTGATGATAATCTTGCCTATCCGGTGCTTGTAAGCCTTGATACGGGCTCCAAAGGTTCTGGATTTTTCCTCAGCACCGGCACGAGCGTCTATCTTGTCACGGCCGCACACGTCCTTTTTGAGGACTCTTCCTGGAATCTGAGGGGAAGACAGGTGGAACTCCTCTGTTATTCAAAAAAACCAGATGAGACGGGAAAAAACATTATACGGCTAGATCTTCCAGTTCTGGTCACAGAGAAAAGGATCCGAAAACATTCAACGGAAGACGTAGCCGTAGTCTACGTTGCCGACGTGGAGGAAAACGCTGCAACAGGACAAAAAAGCCTTAGAACTGTGATTGGCGCATCACTGATGGAGAAAACTCCAGCCGGCATCCTCTGCGTAAGTCTTGAAAACGTAAAACCTTTCGATAAAATCTGGACCGCAAACACCATTTATATGTTTGGCTATCCGACATCTCTCAGCATTAAGGGAGACCAGCAAATCGACCCGGTCCGGCCCCTCCTGCGTTTCGGGATAGTGGCAGGAACTAATCCGGCCCGAAAGACCATCATCCTTGATTGCCCGTCTTATCCGGGAAACAGCGGCGGCCCAGTTCTAGAAGTTGAAAAGATCGATCCGATCAACCTGCGCTTCCATGTAATCGGGGTGGTAATCCAGTTTGTGCCTTTTGCGGAAACCATGGTGAATCTAAAAAGTGATTCAAAAAGCCTGGCCATCTCTAATTCAGGTTATACTGTGGCTGTTTCCATGGATCCGGTACTTGAGTTGATCAGCATGCCCTGACCGGAAAAAATCCAGACGATACATTTGAAAAACTCCCCGCACTCTGTGCCTCTGTGCCTCTGTGCCTTATCCCATCCCCCTGATATTCTTCAGCATCGCGTCCGGTCTTGGATCCTTCGTAAGCGACTTGAAACGTTCTGAGTCGCTGCCCCACACGTTGCGGGCTATTTCCAGGATCAGACCGGTGCGCCATACCGGACTTTCCGCGACAAATTCCACCAGTCTCAGAAGAAACGGCACAACATTTCTTTCCGGAGGTGTTTCCCCACGGCATACGGCTTCGAGATCCCGGATCAGCCACGGGTTGTGCATGAGTCCGCGCGCCGGCGTGATGCCGTCGACGGCAGTTTTCCGCACCACCTCCAACGACTTTTCACACGTGAACATGTCGCCGCTGGCAAATAAAATTGTTTCAGGCAGAAGCCGGCGTGCAGTTTCAAAACGCCTGTACCCGTCCGGCACACTGCGGAACATCTCCTTCGCCGTCCTGTAGTGAAGGACAATCCAGTCAGGTTTGGCGGCGCTAACACATTCCAGAATGCGCGGTAATTCATCCGGTGATTCAAACCCGCTCCTGATCTTCACCCCAATTCCGCCGACAGCGGCGGAATCCCGCATCGCCAGAAGCGTATCCCTTATCCATTCCGGGTCGCGGAGATGCGCGCTTCCTGAACGGCTGCGGACAACTGTCGGACTCGAACATGCGCAATTCAACTCCACACCCAGCACTCCGTCAAGGTCTGACAGTATTCCCGCCGTAGCGGCAAGATGTCCCCGGTATGTGCCCATGATCTGTGCAACAATGGGAATCGGATGGAAAGGCGTCAGACGCCCCTCAAGTTTTTTCCTGCGCGGAGTACCTTCGGAAATCCGGATGAACGGAGTAATCCATGCCGGCAGGAGATCAAACTCCATCATGATCCGGCAATAATCGTTCGTCATGACGCCCTCCATCGGACCCGGCAAGATCCGTGAAGGCAGAAACCTGCCGCCCGGCAGCGCAATAGGCTGGAGAAGTTTCTTCAAATATTCTTTCTCTTTTGTCAAAACTTTTCCCTCATTAAAAAACAATATTCAAACGATAAGACACGCTGAAGCTGTGAACTCCAACAAAAAGGAGACACGCTGTGAACTCCAACGAATACATTCCCGTGGTAACCTTCCAACATAATAAATCTCCCAAGTTGGAGTTCACAGCTTCAGCGTGCTCTTGATTTAATCCCAGTCTTCTCCCATTTCGCTTATGTCGTATTCTCTCCAATTTTTCAACGCCTGCTCTCTTCCGACCGACTTGAGATAAGTTCCCGCACTTGAATACGGCCAGCCAGTCCACTTGTCCGCATGTCCGTGCTTCACAGGGTTATGATGGATGTAATTCACTGTCGCCCAGAAATGACGGTCAGATTTAATCGCTGTCTCAAGGGCGTTACACCAAACACGTCGTCCTCTTGACTTCTCCTCGCCATTCCAGTAGAACGATTTTCTTCCGTGCAATTGACTTATTTTCTTCAATAGAGATAAAATGTCAGCGGTCTTTAGCAATACATGGTAATGGTTCGGAAGTACAGCCCATGCATAAAGTTCGATTGAATTTTCTCTCAAGCACTCCTGAAGAGCATATTCGAACTCTGAAATTCTTTCAGTCGAAAAACCTATGATGTTCTTATGCTCGTAACAGGCTGAGGTGATGTGAAACCGGGTTTTATCTCCTTGAATATGGAGAGGGCTGTGCCATGGAGCTTCCTGCGATTTTCGCAATTTCAGGAGGTCGTCCCTTTGTTCCTGATTCATTTTACGCCAGTTATACATATAGGGTTCCTAGATATCTAACCCGGTCAAAAGACACGCTGAAGCTGTGAACTCCAACAAAAAGGAGACGCTCTTAAGCCGTACCGCCTCTTACGAGTTGATTTATTACGTTGGAGTTCACAGCTTCAGCGTGTCTTGATTTGAGAATAAAAAGGCGGGATTGTGAAATCCCGCCATATTGAAAACCTGTTATCTTAATTCTGCTTTTCAGCACCCTGCTTTTTAGCACCAGGTTTTACGGTGTCGCGGAAATCCTTGTTTTCCTTCAATTGCGTCTTGCGCTGCTCCTTCCACATTTCTTTTTCTTCCTGGGACACAGTGTTATCGCTGTATATCTGGTCAAGCGTCTGCTTGTTCTCTTTCATCTGCTCCTGTACATGGGCATCCACTTTCGCCCATCTGTCCTGCATGTTCTTCATGATTTCGCCCTTCTTTGCATCCGGGATATCGCTACCCTGAACCTTTGCTTTCAGGTCACTGCGCTGCTGGGTGACGAACGATTTGATTTCAGCGGCCTGTTTGGTGCGGAACTGGTCAATAGCAGCTTTCTGATCGGCAGGAGACTTGTCTTTAAGGGATGTTTTGAAATCCTGGTGCTCTTTCTGTTTCTTGTCCATGAAAGATTTCATGTTGGACTGATATTCCTCAAAGACACTTTTCAGGGGTCCCTCCCCCTGTCCTTTTTTCTGGACTGCGCCTTTGGTGCTGGAACCTGCGGTTGCCGCAGTCTGCTCCGCAAATGCGCCGCTGAAAGCGATTCCAGATACGATTACAAGTGCCGCCCCGATGATTGCCCTTCTGCATGTCGATTTCATTTCCGGATCTCCTTTTCTGATTTGGGAAACCTCTGGGCTCCCCTTTTTTTTGCTTCAACCGTGCAAGTCATAAAACGCAGAAGCCGCAAACTTATTGTGTGATATCGGGAAAATCGCCACTTCCAGACAAATTCGCTCCAGCAATATTTCTTACTGAAGTATTGCCGTCCGGAGCGGAAAAGCGTTAATTATGGCGGATGCGCCTTGATACTTCGCAATCTCATGATTAGATTGGCATTTCCGTCAGATAAAAAGGGAGAGATGAAGATGATGAACAAAAAAAAGAGAACTGTATTCACATGGATTATGCTGGTCCTAATATTGATTGGGATGCTCGCCTATATCGTATTTTTCATAAACGGCTCTCCTGAAGGGGCCGAAGAAATTGACGAAGCGACAGGCATAATCCAGCAGACCGCAGAATAGCAATATGAATCCTTATTCAATTGTTTTTATAGCCGTTGCACTGGCCATGGATGCACTTGCGGTTTCAATAGCAAGCGGGATCATCCTGAAAAAATCTAAACTGAAACATGCGGTTCGGATCGCATTCTTCTTCGGAATATTCCAGCTTTTCATGCCGCTTGCCGGAGCGTTTGCCGGGACATTCATAAGGGATTTCATGTCCAGGTTCGACCACTGGGTCATATTTGCCATCCTTACGGCAATAGGCGGAAAGATGATTTATGAATCTTTCATATTAAAGAAAGAAGAGGATAAATTTGATCCGACAAACCTGAAAACGCTCGTTTTCCTCTCAATCGCAACCAGCATCGACGCCCTTGCCGTAGGCGTCTCCCTCTCCCTGCTTTCAAGTAGCATTTACCTCGCAGTGTCAATAATAGGGGTGGTGACTTTTGCCCTCTGCTTCATAGGCGTCATGATAGGCGATCTCATCGGCCATTTCTTTGAGGAGAAAATCGAAGCGCTCGGCGGACTGATCCTTGTCGGCATCGGGATAAAAATACTTCTCGAACATGTTTTTTTTCAGGGAAGCCCCTGAAAAAAAATGGCCTGTAAAAATCTTCATTTAAGTTAATTGTCACGGATGCCTCTAGAATTTTGGAGATTATAACCTAAATTCTGCATTTGCTGATAATGATGGACTTTTAAATAAACCTTAATTATTTCCGGTGAACATGAATTACAGAATAGAAGTTGCCAATTATGAAAAATGGCGGGATTCCAGGGGCGAATCCGTAAAAAAACAGATACTCGGCTTCCTGAAACTTCCCGTTGACAGGGTCAGGACCCGGGATGTTTACAGCATTTGCGCGGACATATCCGCCAGACAGTCCGAAAAAATTGCGGCGGAGCTTTCCAATCCCGTGCTTCAGAATGGCATTTCCGGAGAGACGCGGAAAACCGGATGCGACTGGCTAATCATCGTCGGATTCAGACCGGGAGTTACAGATAATGTCGGCCGCTCTGCGCATGAGGCCGTAGGCGACATCATCGGAAGAAAACTCCGTGAAGACGAATTCGTTTTCAGTTCAGTCGAATATCTGCTCTACGGGAAAAAACTCAAACGGAATGACGCAGAAACAATTGCGAAAAAAATCCTGGCAAACGAACTCATAGAAACCGTATCCGTATTCAGCGGAAGCCAGCTTGAAAAATCCCGTCTTCCGGCAAACACGCCTTTCGTACAGGATTTCGGGGATGTGCAGATAAAGGAAATCAATCTTGAAGTGGGGGACTCCGAACTGCTTGACATCAGCAGGAAAGGAATCCTAGCCCTCACCCTTGATGAAATGAAGGTCATCCAGAATTATTTCCGCAAGGCGAAGGGCCGGGAGAAGGCCGGACTGAAAAACCGCCCAACGGACGCCGAGCTTGAGATTCTGGCACAGACCTGGTCCGAGCACTGCAAACACAAGATTTTCGATGCTGAAATCGAATATGTCGATGAAAACGGCAAAACATCCCATATCGTCTCATGCTTCAAGTCATTCATCAAGAAAAGCACCGAGGAGATATCAAAGGAAGTCGACTGGCTTGTCTCCGTCTTCCATGACAACGCAGGGGTAATCGCCTTCAACGACAAGATCGACCTGGTCTATAAGGTGGAAACACACAACAGCCCCTCGGCACTGGATCCGTACGGCGGCGCAATGACCGGAATTGTCGGCGTCAACCGCGACCCCATGGGAACCGGACTTGGTTCAAACCTTCTGATAAACGCCTGGGGATACTGTCTCGGCTCACCGTTCACCGGAGAAAAGGACATACCGGAGGGGCTTCACCATCCGCGCAGGCTCAGGGACGGAATCCACAAGGGCGTAATAGACGGTGGCAACCAGAGCGGAATACCCTACGGGATCGGTTGGGAATACTTTGAGGAGAGATACCTCGGCAAACCGCTCGTCTACTGCGGAACCGTCGGAACTATTCCGAAAAAAATCGGCGGTGCTCCAGGGCACATGAAAAAGATAAATCCCGGCGACATCATCGTCATGACCGGCGGAAGAATCGGCAAGGACGGGATACACGGCGCCACCTTCTCCAGCGAAGAGCTCCACAAGGACAGTCCGACACAGGCTGTCCAGATCGGAGATCCGATAACACAGAAAAAAATGTCTGATTTCATTTACGAGGTGCGCGACAAGTCGCTTTACCGTTTCATCACGGACAACGGCGCCGGCGGCCTTTCCTCCAGCATCGGCGAAATGGCCGGACTTTGCGGCGGATGCAGGATAGATGTGAGGAAGGCTCCTCTCAAATACGCGGGTCTCCAACCCTGGGAAATAATCCTTTCCGAGGCACAGGAGAGAATGAGCTTTGCGGTTCCCCCGGAAAAACTGGCTGAATTCATGCGGATTGCGAAATTGAGGGATGTTGAGGCCACAGCCCTGGGCGAATTCACCGACAACGGGAAATTCCATGTCCTTTACGGCAAGAAGACAATCGCATACCTTGATATTGAATTCATGCATGACGGACTTCCGAGGATGAAACTCAAGGCGAAATGGAATCCCCCGTCATTCAAGGATCCGGACTTCTCAAAAAGAAGCCTCCAAAAGGATTTCATTGAAATGCCGGGCAGGTTGAACATCTGCTCCGATGAATACAAGGCGCGCCAGTACGACCATGAAGTCAAAGGCCTCAGCGTCATTAAACCGTTCGTCGGAAAATGCAGGGACGTGGTCAGCGATGCGACAGTGACAATGCCGGAACAGCTCAGCAAAGAGGGAATAGTCCTTTCCTCCGGCATTCTGCCCAGATACAGCGACATTGACACCTATCACATGATGGCATCCGTGATCGACCTTGCGGTAAGGCGGGTCATCGCAGTCGGCGGAAAACTCGGGCACATCGCCGGTCTGGACAATTTCTGCTGGCCCGATCCGGTGCAGAGCGAAAAGACTCCGGACGGCGAATACAAGCTCGCACAGCTTGTCCGGGCGAACCAGGCGCTTTACGACTACACAAAGGCATTCAGCGTTCCGTGTATTTCTGGAAAAGACAGCATGAAGAACGACAGCACAAGGGGCGGCAGGAAAATTTCAATTCCGCCAACCGTGCTTTTCAGCACCATCGCAAAAATGGATGACATTTCAAAATCGGTCTCCCTTGATGTGAAGTTTCCCGGCGACATCATCTATGTGATAGGGCTTACCAAGCCCGAACTGGGCGGAAGCGAATTTTTCTACATGCTTGGCGGCACCGGTGGCAACGTCCCGAAAGTGGATGCGGATTTCGCAATGAAAATTTACAGGGCGGTCTCAAAGGTGACCGGGAAAAATCTTGCGAACTCATTGCATACGCCCGCCATCGGCGGACTGGCGGCGGGTTTTGCGAAAATCGCAATGGCGGGGAGGCTCGGCCTTGAAATCGACATGGGCAAAATTCCGGTGTCCGGAAAAATGACAGCACACGAACTGCTCTTTTCCGAGAGCAACAGCCGTTTCATCATGACTGTATCCCCGAAAAACAGGAAGTCCGTTGAAAACATCCTGAAATCCATTCCTCATGCCGAGGTGGGGAAAGTTGCCGCCGGCGAAAGTATTGCCATGAAATCCGGCAGAAAAACCATTGCGAAGGCATCAATCAGCGAACTCCTGAAAAAATACAAGGGCACACTGGCAGGCATCTGACGGGTCTCTTGCCTGCAGATTTGAGCCGGGCTAAAATTCATCCGGCTAAAAAAGAGCCTCCTATTTTGAAAAGGATGACAAGACGATGCTTTATGGCTTGAACGGAAAAGGCGCCAACTTGATTCCGGTGCGAACTGAACATGAGATACGCAAGATATGCATCTCCACCAGTTTCTACGGGATACTTGAAATACTCTTCGCCAACAGCTTCATGCTGCTCTATTTTTCAGCACTCCATATAAGCTCGGAAAGAATCCTGTTCTACCTGTCGGTGCCGATGTTCATACGCATCATCACGCTGATGCTTTTCGCCGAATGGACGGAGAAAATCGGAAAAATCAAGGCCGGTGTATGGGGGCTTTCACTGGCAACAGTATCCGCGATCCTGCTCATCGCCGCCGGATTCACCTCTAAATCTTTCATTGA
This sequence comes from Victivallis vadensis, assembly GCA_945883805.1. GTDB lineage: Bacteria > Verrucomicrobiota > Lentisphaeria > Victivallales > GWF2-50-93 > GWF2-50-93. Next base: position 8,110 of record CAMCYE010000090.1, read on the forward strand.
ACCCGTTGTTTTCCTGGCGGTATTATTCTACGGCGTGGGCTTCGGAATCTACCTCAACTCATGGTTCCCCATGATCTCGACAATCGTACCCACGGAGAGGCGCGGACGTTTTTTCGGCGTGATGAGATTCATCTACCAGTCGGCAGGCATCATCTTCACTTTCATTGTCGGGCTTACACTTGGAAAGGACTCATCCATCGCCATATTCCAGTTCTACCTGGTCATCTGCTGTTCGTTCAGGATAATTGGAATCATTATCTATTCAAGGCTCCCTGAGCTGGACCGCCAGGTTGACCGGGGCAGGACTATTCTAAGCTCGATCCGCCATGTCATCGGCAAACCCGGCTTTATACCTTTCTGTTCTTATGCATTTCTCCTCAGCCTTTTCACCGGCTCCTGCCAGTCCATATTCAGCCTTCTTGCCAAGGACACGCTAGGAATGCACGGGGGACACGTGATATTTCTCGGAAACCTGGTCACCTTCGGCGCCCTTTTCGGATATTTCTGCGGAGGCTTGATGGTTGACAGGCTGGGAACCAAACATGTGTTCTTCTTCTGTCACTTTTCCTTTGCAGCCTCCATGGTTTTATTCCTGTCACGGGACTTTCTACCGCTTCCGCTGATGCTGGTGATAGGGTCGCTATCCTTTGTCTTCGGAATTGTCCAGGCGGCATCGGGAATCGCCATAAGCTCTGAAATGATGGCTGTCACTCCTCCTGACAATAAGCCGATGGGCACCGCCGTATGCTATTCACTGATATCGCTGGGCATCTCACTTTCCGGCATCTTCAGTTCGATTGTTCTGAAACTGGGAATCCTGAGCCCCGAATGGAAGTTTCTGGGAAAGACATTCGGCCCGTATGACGCATTGCTGCTCTTCTGCGGAGTCATGATATTCCTTCTGACAGTCACGCTCGGCCTTGTTCCATCCGTTGTCAAGAAGGTTCAGTGGGACTGATTCAACAACGGTTTCCACATTTTTACAGTCAGATTAGATATGACCAGAGACTTTCCATCCGGCAACCAGCCAATCGTCCCGAATGTCACCCATAAGATAATTTACATGTTCGCCGGAAGGATGAGCACCGGAACCTCCTTCGGAGATGGCCCCCCGCTCATCAGGAAAGAGGAAAAGACCGTTTACACGAAAACTCTTGCAGAACCGGAAAAATGTGCGAAAAATTACCTGCCTGGCTTACTTTTTGAAAAAGCCTTTGACAATCGTCTTAAGCCTGCCGAGCAGTTGCTTTTTACCGTCTTCAACTTCCGTGAGAAGATATTTGCATAATTTCTTATCTTCTGTTTTTATGTGGTTCGTAAACCAATTGACAATCAGATAGTTCAATTTGATGGCAACTTCATGTGGCGGGACATTGGCCTTAAGGCTCAACTCCAAGCGGTCAATTTCGTTCCGGAAATAAATATGCCTGGCCTTATGCACAGGATAATACGGGTATTTATATTCCATCATGGCCGATTCCTCTACGGCAAAGTGCTCTAGGATGTAATATTTGAGAAAAACAAACGAATCAATTATGATTTTGGGTTTATCCTCCTTATTGAGAAAAACAGGAGTCTTTGCTTTTGCATCGGCTGAAAAACCAATAGATACCGAACTGTCAAGAAGCTTGTTGACAAGCCTGAAAAACTCCTTGTGCTGCCTGTCAATAAGACTGAGGCCAGTGGCAAGGTCGTCTTTCCATACTATTTTAGAGTGTTTCAAACGCCTGTATCTCCCGTAAAACGCCCAAGTCATTTTTTAACGAACACTAACATATTTCACGGTATCCCCCATGTCAACAATGAACGCGGAAGATGCCGTGATAAAGAATGAATACCCGGAGCATAAATCACTTCCGGAACCCTTGATAAATCAAAATTACTGCGTACTTTTGATAAACGGTGTGTTTTATCCTTAAAAACAAAGGTTTCCAATCATGCCAAAATATTTCCGGATTTCCATTTTAACTGTACTGTGCATTATCGTATCATCCTGCGCGACTTTATTCAGGACCGGGGGCGACTTATATCCTGTAGTCACGCCTGACGGCTCCGTCTTCGACAAAGAGATGAGGATTTATCTGGGCTTCCCGGAAAAAGGCGTGGAAATCCGATATAGCACCGACGGCTCCGACCCTGACTTGAATTCCCCGGTATACAAGGACGCAGTCACCCTGAAGGAGTCTTCCCTGATTAAAGTGACCGCTTTCAAAGACGGTCAGGCAACAGGCAAAACGGTACAGGTCAAATTCACGAAACAGGCACCTGTTGCAACTCCGGACAGGACAATACTTTTTGTCATCAATTCAATGAACCGCCAGATGTTTGAAAAACTCCCCCTTGAAGCTTACAACTCGCTGATATCAAAGGGTGTCTTATACAAAAACGTGGCCAATGTCCTGCCCATTTCGCTTCCCCCGTCAAAGGAGTATTACTGGAATCAACTGACTTCAGTACCGCCGCTGGCCACAGGCACCGCACTTATCGGGACACCCGACCTGGACAGGCGCATGATTCAGCAGTGCTTCACGGAAACCACGGCCTTCTGCTCCAATTCAAGCTCCTTCTTCTCCGACAAGGACAAGCCTTTCAGGAAAAGCATTGACGAAGGATATTCGATAACCCATGATTTGGAAAGCACTTTGGGCGTGGAAGACATGGAATTCAAGGATAATTCACTTATCGCGGATGTCATAAAGCTTATCGAAACAGATAATCCGTCCTTCATCTCCGTGTATGCGCGCGGTCCGGCAAGGGCCGCTTCCAGAGATTCAAAGGCCGGACGCAACATATGGAACAGGGATTCGGAATGGCAGAAAAGCATCATGAATTCAGACCGCCGCCTCGGTGAACTGATATCATGGCTTGAGAAAAAGGGTTATATGAAGGACACGGTGATCATTGTTGCCGGCAACTACGGTGTCAATGATGACGGATCGTGCCCGACTTATGATTCCGGGATAGGATTAACATCAATGATTGTTTCCGGAAAAGGCGTCAAAAAAAACAAGGTGTTCGGCTACGCGGAGTCAATTGACATCATGCCGACAATCTGCTGGCTCAACGGCAAAAGCAGTTCTGAATCCTGTCAGGGGAAAGTGCTGGCGGAAGCATTTGAGGGTCAGACCGTCCATATAAGGTCAGACCGTTGGCTGATGAGGCTCAACGCCGTCTTGTGTGCACACAAGGAACTTATGGAATCGCCAAAGGTGAAAGATTTACCAAAAGACCTTAAATTCACAGAATATAATGCAAAGTTCCAGACTCTGAATAAAATCGGAACCTGGCAGAATGATTCCCCGACACTTGCGGAACTTGTCTATAAAAATGAGATTGCATACAAACGGATGGCTGACATTGCGAAAAACTACTCACCGCCCGCGAAGAAAACGAACAAGCCGAACAAGCGCCATTAACACCCCAGCCTGGATTTATTCGCCTTGACGAATTACCGGATGATTGCGTATGTTTGAATTCGATCGCCCAATCATTATCACTGGAATATTGAAAATTCAGATTGAAAAAAAACAGTTTCCGCCTATCGTATGACTCTTTGTTGTTTTAAAAACCGAAGTCGGTTTCTTTAACTTGCACCAACAATATTAACAGGAGAATAGGAAAATGGTAAAGATTCTTCATGACAGCGATGCTGACATCAGTGCGCTTAACGGTAAAACGATTGCGATTATCGGCTACGGAAACCAGGGCTCGGCCCAGGCGCTCTGCCTGCGCGACTCGGGCATCAATGTCATAATCGGCGAAACAGAAACTCTCAACGGCAACCCGAACCGTTCATGGGAAAAAGCCGTCAGCGACGGATTTAAAACCATGTCGATTTCGGAAGCCGCAAAATCCGCCGACATTATCCACATCCTCCTTCCCGATGAATTCCACGGACCTGTCTACAAAAAAGAAATCAGGAAATACATGAAGCCCGGAAAAGTTCTTTCCTGCTCGCATGGATTCAACATAATCTTCAAGGGGATTGTTCCTCCCGCAGATGTCGATGTCATCATGGTCGCCCCCAAAAGCCCTGCAACTGAAGAGCGCAAGGCATTCCTTGCCGGATTCGGAGTCCCGGGCCTTTTCGCCGTAAGACAGAACCCCAGTGGCAAAGCGAAGGAAATAGCCCTCGGCATGGCAAAGGCCATGGGTTTCACTCGCGCCGGTGTTCTCGAATGCACATTTGAACAGGAAACCTATGAAGATCTCTTCGGCGAACAGACTGTTCTCTGCGGCGGTCTTGTCGAACTCATGAAAACCGGTTTCGAAGTCCTGACCGAAGCGGGTTATCCTCCGGAAATGGCTTATTTCGAATGCGTACATGAAATGAAACTGATTGTCGACCTCATTTACGAAGGTGGAATACAGAAGATGAACGCAATCATATCCAACACCGCCGAATGGGGTGAATATGAAATAGGTCCGAAAATCATCAACGCCGCAACCAAGGTCCGGATGAAAAAGGCGCTGAAAGATGTTGAAACCGGAAAATTCGCAAGAAAATGGCTCAAGGAAAGCAAAAACGGAGCACCAAACCTCCATGCGAAACGCAAAGCCCTCGGCGAACATCCTGTCGAAGTCGTAGGCAAACAGATAAGAGAGATGTTCGAGCACAAATAATACCGGACACCTTCTGAAAACAAACAAAGCCGCCGGCGGATTGATTCCACGGCGGCTTTTTTAT
>CAMCYE010000091.1 GCA_945883805.1 Victivallis vadensis
TTATTTTCACAACTGGCGAAAGGTAGCCATATACAGGCATAAATCAAGTAACGCGGAATAGAACCGCCTAAAAAAGAATAATAAAAACCGATTCCAATTGCCATGAGTGCGACAATGGCTTAACTTACGCGCTCGAAATCACCCAGAAAAATAATATTATTTGGAGACCGACAGTATGGCAAAGACCAGGGTTGCGGTGGTGGGATGCGGGGCACTGGCAAAACACTCCCATTTGAAACATTGTCAGATGGATGAGGACATAACCCTTCAGGTAGTCTGCGATACCGACGCGGAAAATCTGGCGTATTGCCAAAAACAGTTTGGCGCAGTCCGTGCTGAAAGTGACTGGCGCAAGGTTGTTGATGCAAAAGATGTGGATCTTTGTATTTTGGCCACCCATCAGACTTTCCGCGGCGAGTTTATCATACCCGCGTTAAAAGCGGGGAAACCTGTCTACACCGAGAAACCCCTCGCCCCCGACATCGATGAAATGATGGAAATACTGAAGGCGACCAGGGAAACCAAAGTTCCGGTTTGTGTCGGACACAATCGCCGCAGCAGCCCCGCCATGATGGAATTCAAACGGCTCGCTGAAAAGGCAAAAGCCAACAGGGACGGGGCATTGGGTCAGACAGTAACCAACTTTGTCGGCACCCGGAATCGCATTCCCGAAGAGGACACCATGCAGCTTTTCATACGGATAAATGATGATTCCCGCTCATGGAAGAATTGGGTTTTCTGGGATCGCCAGGGAATCATGTTCGGAGAGATGGTGCATTTCATAGATATTGCACTGTGGCTGAACGACGCCAAACCCGTCCGCGCCTTTGCGGAAGGCTCACCTCGCGGCAATTTCACCCTCCTTTTGCGCTTCAGCGACGGTTCTCTCACCACAATGGTCCACTCGATGGTTGGAAATTTTGATTACCCGAAAGAATTGTTTGAACTGACCACCAACTATTATACCGTCACCATGGATCAGCATTTTGAGATAAAGCAGAGCGGGCTTCCTGATGAGCCGAGCGTCCGAACCTTCCCGTATGCTGTCAACTGGGCAAATCAGCACAAGGGAATGCCGGGCTATTTTAAAGCCAGGGACGAAGAGATGGCGCGTGCAAAAAAAGACGGAGATGCAGTCCGCTGGTTAAATGTTGAGAAAGGGCATCACTCGCACCTGAAACGATTTATCGCCCACATCCACGGCAAAGGTGAAAATCCCTGTTCCGTCGACACCGCCATCGGAGTAAACAAAATTGCCCTGAAATTCCTGGAGTCCGCCAAGCTGGGCATACCCGTAGTCATAAACCCGGAAGACTGGCATTTGCCGGAATAAGAAACTATGAAAACCGGACGAATTAATCTCATTTCAGGACATGTGAAAACTTACCGAAAAAAACTTAAGGGAATACAAGAATGAAAAAAAGCGACGTAAAGATTCTACAGGTGGAAATTGAGTTTATCCCGGTAAACCTGAGACTGCCGTTAAAATTCGGAGCCGAAGTGATAAACTCCGTCACTTGCGCGCGGGTGAAAATGTCGGTGGAAAACACTTTTGGAAAAACAGCCTACGGGTACGGAGAAACCCCGTTGAGCGTCGGATGGGCGTGGCCAAGTCAGGATTTAAGTTTTCTGGATCGGGAAAATCAAATGATAGCTTTTTGCCGGAAGCTGGTTTCCCCCTGGCAAACTTGCGGTTTTAGCGGACATGCAATGGAGATCGGCCATGCTTTCAACGAAAAAATCTTGCCTGAAGTCGACGGGAATATTCCTCATCTGGTACAGCTGATCAGCAATTCGGCCTTTGACCTTGCACTGCACGACGCATACGGCAAAGTCAATGATATTTCCAGTTACCGGAGCTACAATTCAAAATATATGAATCAAGATCTGGAATATTACCTGGAGGACAACCGTTTCGCAGGCAAATATCCGGAGGATTATTTTGTAAAAAAACCCCTGCGCCAACTCCCAGTCTGGCATCTAATCGGCGGCAAAGACCTGCTGACAGAGGCCGAACTGACAGGAAATGAACCTCAGGACGGATATCCCGTAACTCTTACCGAATGGATCAGGCGCGACGGACTGAAATGTCTCAAAATAAAACTGACAGGAACTGACAGCCAATGGGATTACCAACGCGTGCTGTCGGTGGGGAAAATTTCCATTGAACATAAGATAAACTATCTGTCACCGGATTTTAACTGTCTGGTCAAATCACCTCAATATGTTAATGACATCTTGGATAAACTAATGCTTGAAGCTCCTGAAATTTACGGAAAGATACTCTATGTTGAACAACCGTTCCCGTATGACTTGGAGGCAAACCGCATCGATGTCCACTCGGTGTCCAGTAGGAAACCGCTCTTCATGGATGAAAGCGCCCATGACTGGCGTTTTATAAAACTGGGCTACGCCTTGGGATGGAACGGGGTAGCCCTGAAAGTCTGCAAAACCCAGACAGGCGCCCTGCTGTCCGCCGCATGGGCAAAGGAATATGGGATGACGCTAATGGTGCAGGACTTGACCAATCCGATGCTGGCAATGATTCCGCATGTACAACTGGCAAGCATGGTGGGAACCATCATGGGAGTTGAATGCAATGCCCCTCAATTTTACCCGGACGCATCAAAAATCCAAGAGAAGAATCACCCCTGTCTGTATCGACGCCGCAACGGCGTGGTGGACTTGTCGACGCTGGGGAACAAGGGATTAGGCTATAAGGATGAGGATTTGCAGTAATTCCAATATGGTGAAAATCCCTGCGAGTCAGATGGCAGCGGGGTCAGATGGCAGCGGGGGCTGAAAATTCCGCATCGCCTTTACAACATATTCATTTCAAGTATCTTACGCTCATTATATTCTCCGCCACCATTTCAATATTATCACAAATAGCCCGAATATTTCATGAACCACCAAGGCACAAAGACACAAAGTTTTATCTTCCTGTCAACCTGTCTGAGAAGAAGAACTCCGCCGTCGCTGCTCACGTTGCCGGTTATCTGGACAGCATTCTCCTCATATGAGTTTACGCCTCCCCCTAGAAAACTACGGCTTCACATGTGACTTTATAAAGTCCACAATCGCCACAGATGATGTTCCGGGTGTGAACACCTCTGCTATCCCCTTTGATTTGAGCCCGGGGATGTCGTCGGCAGGAATGACGCCTCCTCCGATGACAAGCGTTTTGGACATGCCTTTTTCCCGGAGCAGGTCAACGACACGCGGAAAAAGCGTATTGTGCGCGCCTGACAGCAGGCTCAGGCAAACGACATCAGATTTCTGCTGAAACGCCATATCGGCTATTTCCTGCGGGGTTTGCCTTATCCCAGTGTAAAGCACTTCGAAGCCTGCATTCGTGAGAGCTCTGGCAATAAATTTCGCACCACGGTCGTGGCCGTCAAGTCCCGGCTTGCCGACAAGTACCCGTATCTTTTTGCCTGTTGGCGCGTCTATTGTCACTTTCGCCTTATGTTCGCCAAAAACGCCACTCATGACTTTGCATATTTCCCCGAGGGTGGCATAGGTTTTGACTGCCTCAAGGATGACCGGCATCACATTTACGGATTCATCGGCGCAGGCGGTCTTGAGCGCGTCAAGGGCCTTGATTACTTTCGCATTGTCCCGTCCGGCCCTGAGTTTGGTCAGGCGCGACTTCTCCTTCTCTTCGACGGAGGAGTCAACCCGCATCAGGCCTTTTGGCGGGGGTTCATTTACAATGAAATCGTTCACTCCGACTATTATCCGTTCCTTTTTCTCGATCTCCATCTGGTAAAGGTAGGAGCTGTCCTCAATTTCCTTCTGGATATATCCTTTTTCAATCGCGATGACCGCGCCGCCAATCTTGTCTATCTCGGAAATATAGCCTGCGGCCTCCTTCTCGAGTTCACTGGTCAGATACTCTATATAGTATGATCCCGCCAACGGATCTATCGTATCCGCCATGCCGCTTTCATAGGCGACAATATGCTGTGTATGCAGGGCGACGCGGACGGATTCCTCTGTGGGCAGTGCAAGCGCCTCGTCTTTGGAGTTGGTATGAAGGGATTGTGTGCCGCCGAGAACCGCCGCAACCGTCTGAAGGGCAACCCGCACTATATTGTTTTCCGGTTGTTGCGCGGTAAGAGTGGAACCGGCAGTCTGAGTGTGAAACCGGAGCATCCATGATTTCGGCTCCTTCGCTTTGAAGCGCTCCTTCATGATTTTCGCCCAGAGCCGCCGTGCGGCGCGGAATTTGGCCACCTCCTCGAGTATGTCATTGTTGGCGTTGAAGAAGAATGAGAGTCGTCCGGCAAATTCGTCAACCTTCATTCCAGCCTTCAGCGCAGCCTCAACATACGCTATGCCGTCTGCGAGCGTGAAGGCGATTTCCTGGGCGGCCGTCGAGCCGGCCTCCCTGATATGGTATCCTGATATTGAAATGGTGTTCCACTCGGGTATGTTTTTCGCACAGTATTCGAAGATATTGGTTATAAGGCGCATGGACGGTTTGGGCGGGAAACGGTATGTGCCGCGTGCCGCATACTCCTTAAGTATGTCATTCTGAATCGTGCCACTCAACTTATTCATCGGAATTCCCTGCTTTTCCCCGACTGCGATATACATGGCAAGCAGGACGGAGGCGGTGGCGTTGATCGTCATAGACGTCGAAACCTTGTCGAGGGATATGCCGTCGAAGAGGATTTCCATGTCGGCAAGCGAATTTATCGCAACCCCGACCTTTCCAACCTCACCATCGGCCACAGAATCATCCGAGTCGTAGCCGATCTGTGTGGGAAGGTCGAAAGCGATGGAAAGGCCCGTCTGCCCCTGCTCAAGAAGGTACTTGTATCGCTTGTTCGATTCCTCGGCCATTGCGAATCCGGCATACATGCGCATGGTCCAATACCTTCCTCGGTACATTGTAGGCTGAACGCCACGCGTGTACGGATATTCCCCTGGAAAACTAAGATCGCGTTCGTAATCAAAGCCGTCAATGTCAACAGGGGTGTAGAGCCGATGCGGCACGAGGTTTTTGTGTTCCGGATGTTTCGCTGTCACTTTGGCGACCATTGCCTCATAGGCGGCAACTTTCGATTTCAATTGTTCTTCCATGGCTTCATCCTCCCTATTATAAATTTACGTTAAGGAATTTTAAAGTTTGAACACCCAATATCCAACACTCAATCTCCAATATCCATCGGAATTGAATTAACTTGAATCGTATAGGAAATTGTATTTTAGACAGGATAACAGGATTTACTGGATTGAAATATAAAGAGAACGGCAACCGCCCCAGTCATCCGACGGGGGAAAAGTGCCGTTACAGCAAATCCAAGCTGTAGCCGCGTCACTCTGCTGACGCGTTCTTTTCTTGATTAATGCAATTTGCTATAAATATCCTTGTAATCCTATTGTCCTGTCAAAATATCTTAAACTTCGGCATAGCCGGTTAAGTCATCTGTCTATTTCTTCATAGGGTAGCTTCGCAACCCTATGCTATGTTATTCATCGCCTTTGGCGAATAGTTGAACATTCGAATTTTGAGTTTTAGTTGCGGGTAAAGCCCTTACTTTATTAGCTGTAATTTCTTAGCCTCACTCAGAAGTTCATCGCGAAACTGCGGGGCGGCTATGCCTATCAGCCCGAGCGCCCGTTCGCTGTTCGACTTCCCTTTCAGGTTCGTCATCCCATATTCGGTGACGACATACATGGGCTCCATCCTTGAGTCGGTGACGAAGCCGGATATCTTCGGGACTATCTTTGAGATTGTCCCCCCCTTCGCGGTGGCGTATGACGCCAGAAATGAAATGCCTCCCTTAGAGCGGAAGGCACCACTTACGAAGTCCCTCTGACCGCCTACTCCGCTGAACTGATGTCCCGTCAGCGATTCCGCATTGACCTGCCCGAACAGGTCGACTTCCATGATTGCGTTAATCGATACGACATTGTCGTTGAGCTGAATCACGGCAGGATCGTTTATGTGGCATGACGGATAGCTTTCAATACTCGGATTGTCGTCAATGAAATCATAGAGGCGTCGGGTTCCCCAGCAAAGCGTGAAGACGGTCTTATAGCGATGGATGCTCTTTTTTGCATTGGTGATCGCTCCCGCCTCATACAGATCAACAATGCTGTCATTCAGCATTTCGGTGTGTATGCCCAGATCCCTGTGGTTTTTCAGACATTTCGACACCGCGTTCGGGATGCCTCCGATACCGAACTGAAGACAGGCGCCGTCTGGCACCATTGCTGCGATTTTACTTCCGATACACTCGTCTTCCGTGATGAGCGGGCGGTCTTGAAGTTCGATCAGCGGAACATGGTTTTCAACTATGAAGTCCACTTCCGAAACGTGAATGATGTTTTCACCGAACACGCGTGGCATGTTCCTGTTCACCTCGACAATCAGCAGATCACAGTCCCTGGCCACAGACGATGAATAGTCACAGCTTGTCCCCAAGCTGAAATAACCGTGCTTGTCCATAGGGGACACGGTCGCCATCAAGACGTTCATGTGATTGAAGCGCGTATAGATCGTCGGTAGCTGCCAGAGATACGACGGAACAAAATCAACTGCCGCGTCGGTTCCAGCCTCTTTGATCAGTTTCCTGTCAAGCTCCGACATAAAGTTGGGATGGAAGTGAAGCCGGTCAAGAAAAGACGCCTTGAACAGGGGGGCGGCCGGTTCGCGGGCGATCTGGTAGTGCAGATGCAGTTCCTCAATATCCTCCGCTGCAACCCTTGCCGCAAGAGCCGAAAGGAGAGCCGGGGGATTTGACGGGCCAAGGGTGAACGCGAGCGTTCCTTTTCTGGGCACCTGGGCCACCGCATTTTCCGGGCTTGTAAGTTTATGTTTGTAGGAATCAGTGAAGCCAGTCATATTCATCCTCCTTATTCGCCGATATAGATGGGCTTCCGCTTCTCAAGGAAGGCGGTGACGCCTTCATTGTAGTCTTTGCTGTCATAAACCGTTCTGCGGAGCCCTTGCAGGCGTTCGAAGTCTATGGGGGAGATCGGAGTGGCGTTTTGCAAAGTTCTGAACTGTTCTTTTATCAGAGAGATGGAAAGCGGCGCATTGCAGGTGATTTTCTGCGCCATTTCCATCGTGAAAGCCTCGAGTTGTTCCACTGGAACCAGATGATTTAGGATTCCCACCTGTATTGCGCGCTCTGCGGAAACCGGGTCGGCTGTGAAAAACATTTCCTTCGCAATGTTAGGCTGAAGCCGTTTCGCGAAGTGGAGGACACCCCAAGTATTGTAGGCGACCCCGATCTTGACAGGTGTTATTGCGAATTTCGCAGTCGGGTCCGCAATTACCATGTCGCATGTCATTGCCAAATCGCAGGCGCCTCCCCACACGCTTCCATGAACCATGGCGATCACAGGCCCCGGATACGCCTCTATCGCACGGAGTGTCTTTTCCAGGGCGTTCTCATAAAACAACGGGTCACGTCCCGGTTTTGAAAGTTCCTTGATGTCGTGTCCGGCTGACCAGACCTTTACGTCCGGTTTGGCTCTGAGAATGATGACCATGCATTTCTTTGTCTTGAAGTCTTCAAGAGCGGGAATCACCTCGTCGAGCAATCCCTCGCTCAACGCATTCATCTTTGTCGGATTGTCAAAGGTGATGATTCCGATTTTTCCTCTTTGTTCAGTACTGATGAACTGCATGCGTCCTCCATTTTCAATGTTTAAAGTTTTTATGGCTAATATTCACCAAGAGATGTCAACGATACTATCATGTTTTCCGCCTAAGCTCAAATCTTGCGTTCAAAAAAAGCAAAAAAAGAATAACACTACAGGTTTAACTATCCGGCAGAAAAATGTTCCTGATGGCAGTCACCATCTTCGCAGTATCCTGCGTTTACGCCGCTACCCGTTGCAACAAGTGGGTGGGTTCGGAAGAGGTGTATGGAAAACTGTGCATCACCCACGGCTTCGGGGCAAAAGCCGACAATTGCGTAGTCTGCGGGAAATGGGTTGGACTTGTACTTCATCAGCACGTGCGAACCCCATTTCCTATTTCGAGATTGCCCTGACAATTGTCTTTTCCAGCCCTTCTCCGGAGAACGCCCATATCCAAGTGAATATCACCAGCACCGTATTCGTGTGCCAGTAGTAGGTGGTCGCAATGATCGCCACCGTAAGCCTCGGCATGAATATCAGCCCCGTCCACCAGAGCCAACCTCCCCATACCGTCGCAAAGAGCATTGTCAGCCTTGGAAAGAACATCATGAATATGATAAACCAGATGCCGTGTTGCTGCCAAAAGTTCATTTTACCATTCCTTTATATTGCACCGTCAGTCAGGGTTTATGTTAATGTGGTAGACAAAAATAAACCATTCCATACTGTAATAATCAAATCCGTCGGGTCAAGGTAAAAGCCTTTCCGCCAAGTTAATTAATTTCTCCTTGCCAACCTTACTCATACTACCGTGCAGCTCTAAGAGTCTTATAAACTCCCTGCCCTTGTTTTCCCTCAGGTAAGCAGTGATTTTGTCAATCTCGGAATTCGCCTCGTATTTGCTGATGCCTAGGCCGGAATCCTGTGCTGGCTTTGGAAGAGTAATATGTAACAGCATGAATCTTGTTACAGGCAAGACTGGCCTGCAATGCTAATACCCCCTACCCTCTTCCTGGAAATTTCCCAAAAACGAAAAACCTAGTCCTTTGCAATTCCAAGTTTACCTTGCTATTTTCCAATCTAGTCTCAAACATAAACAGGAGGACCAATCATGGCGAAGGCGGGAACATCGAAGTTCATGGCACCGGTAACACCAAGCGAAAAGCTCGCGGCAATCGTAAGCAAGACCTATTCCCAGGACGGAAGTCACAAAGATACTATGGGCCTCCGCGCCATCGCGCATTCAATCGCATCTTTCAGATTATTGATTTTATACGGCTTGTTCAGGAAAACGTCTGGCAGTTCCGGATGCTCGCCTAACATGACAGTGCCCTCGTCGTAGCCGCTGACCAGAATCACCGGCAGGCCGTGCCGGATCGCCCTGAGCGCAGTAATAGTCTCCCAGCCACCCATGTTCGGCATGGTCAGATCACTCAGCACACAGGATATCTCATTCTTTTGTTTTTTGAAAATCTCAACAGCCTCAACTCCATCCTTGGCCTCTAGTACCTGAAATCCAAGAGTCACAAGAGCAATCTTGGTCATTTCGCGTAACACCGCATCGTCTTCTACAAGCAATACCATGCCGCCAGCTACAAAATCTGGAGCTTTGGCAATTTGTTTATCCTGCTTGGCTTCTGCTTGCACAGACAGCGAAAAAAACACCCTAAATACGCTTCCGTTACCAATCTTGCTTTTCACGGTGATAGCCGCGCCGTGCGTCTTCACAATTCCGAGAACTATTGAAAGGCCCAATCCCCGGCCGGTGAACTTTGTGGAGAAAAACGGGTCGAATATCTTTTCTATATCTTCTTCCTGTATTCCGCAGCCGGAGTCTTTTACTTCCAGACAAACATAGGCTTGTTCCTGCGGGTGCCACTCAGGAGGGAAACGGTGTGACGCCGAAATATCAGCCTTGGAAACTATCTTGACACTTAGGTGAATAGTGCCGATTCCCTCACCTACGGCCTCCCAGGCATTGGTTACAAGAATGTCCAGTATCTTTTGTATCTGTTTGGCATCCGCGTTGATTTGTGGTCCTAGTGAAGGCAAATAGGTTTTCAGCGCCACATTCTTCGCTATTCCGGTCATGAGAACAGGCAGGTACACAGTACATATTTCGGAAAGATCAAGAGACTCGACTTTGTTTCGTGTCTGTCCGATATAGGCAAGAAGATTAGCGCTCACTTCCGCAGCACTTTGAGCCGCCTGCAGGGATTTTGCAAGTTTTACGGCATTGGAGTCACCCGGAGGAAGCTCCCTGATTACCATCTCCAGATACCCCATCACTACATTGAGCTTATTGTTGAAGTGGTGGGCGATGGCTCCAGACATACGCCCCAGGCTTTCGGACTTCTGGAGTTGTCGGTTCTCTTTTTCAAGCTTCGCCTTTTCTGCTTCCAGATGCCTGCGTTCGGTAATGTCCAGAAATGTCACCACCGCCCCGACAATCACGCCGTCTTTACGCTGAGGAAACGACCAGTATTCGGAGGAAAAAGATGTGCCGTCAGCGCGCCAAAGCACTTCGTCGTCCACATGCGTGCCCTTCCCTTTATTAAATGCCTGAAAAATCCGGCACTCTTCCACTGGAAAGTGGGATCCGTCCGGATACTTTGAATGAATCTGCAAGTGCATGTTCTTGCCGAGCAGCTCATCGGGAAGCGTATATCCAAGCAACCTGAGACAAGAGTTATTGCAGAAGGTGCAGTTGCCGTTCATGTCAAGACCGTATATCGCTTCAGCTGTCGAATCCAGCAGAAGATGGATTTCCTCTTCTTTCTCCACGATCCTCGTTTCCACCAGTTTACGGTCGTAGATTTTCCCTATTCGTTCAGCCACCGCTTTTATCAGAAGCCTTTCCTCATTGAGAAAAGAGGTCTTGCCACTTAGCAGTTGTTCCTTAAGGTAGCAGATTTTCAATAGGCCCACTGGAGCGCCATCCAGCAGAATGCTGGAAGTTTCCATCCACAGTGTTTCGATGTAGTTCCCTGTCGTGAAAACTTGCCCATTAATTGCAAGCTTTGCACAGGTCAACTCGGGATACTGCAAGGCAGGAGGGATAAGATCAACAATGCCCTGGAGGATATGCTCGAATGAAATATCTGTTGTACTTGCAAGTTCGTTTATGGCATACATGCAATTTAGCTCTTTGATTCTTTCGTCCAGGTCATGAATCAGCTGAATCTTGGTATTTTCCATCTGTTTCTGGGCAGTAATATCCCAATTGGTGCCAAGCATGTGCACAGGGTGACCGGCGGCATCACGCTGCACAGTCGCCAGGGCACGTATGTTGCGGATGGTTCCGTCAGGCCAAATCACCCGAAATTCGGTATCGAAATCTTTTTCTCCGCTCAGCGCAAGCCGAATTTCCTCCTCGCCTCTTTGCCGGTCTTCAGGGTGAAGCCCCATCTGCCATGCTTCGTAAACACTACTAAACTTATCCCTGACGATTCCATAGAGTCTGAGCATTTGATCATCCCAGACAAGGTTGTTGGTGGTGACATTCAAGTCCCATACCCCCACACCTCCGACTCGGACGGCCAGCGACAGGCGATCGGAAATATTCTGTAATTCCGTCTTTGCCTGTTCAAGTTCTGTAATGTTGTGACCGATACCTAATAAACCCAAGACCCGCCCTTCGTCATCTGTGAGAGGGGCTTTAAGCATGTGAAGGAGAATACGCGCACCGTCCGGATATTGAATCCATTCCTTGTTATGGGTGGGCTGGTTACTCTCCATTGCGAACATGTCATTCGTCCGAAAGGAATCGGCAAGCTCTTTGTCGAACAGGGCATAATCCGTTAAACCGACAATATCAGACATGTTACGATTGGCGAAACGGGCGAATTCATGATTGCAGCCAAGGTATACGCCTTCTTTAGTCTTGAAGAATACTATTTCCGGAATGGAATTCAGCAAATCGGACAGGATTGACGTCTTCTCGCCCAGGGCAACTGTCAGTTTTTCCGCCATCTGCCGCGCTGCCTCTCTGGTTTTCAGCAGAAGCATGACAAGTATGAATAGCAGTAATAAGATGATCGCGCTGCCGATCAGGGAGAGCCACACCATTACGTATTCCGCCGTATAGAATCCGCCGCCGGTTTGTGTAAAACATAGTGTCCACATCGCACAATTGAAAACATGTGAAGTCTGCCGGATGAAACGCACAGGACTGCGCTCATGGTTGTTTTCCGCCGGGAAATTTTCATAAAGCAGATTTTGAGGCGAAGTATTGCGCCCGGAAAAGATCTCAAAGTGAAAGTCGTTTTTCTCCTCCAGTCTGAGACCTCTAAATATTCCCTGTATCAGGTCGTTCATCCGGTATGGGCTGTAAACCCAGCCATAGATTGCGGCGCGACGCTGTTCAACTGTATCTGTGGGCATGGCCTTGCGGTAAACCGGGACATACAGCAAGGTGCCAACTTGAATATTCCTGTCAGTTTCCTGAACTAATGTGACTTTGTCGGAGAGCACCGCAAAACCCGTGTCCCGAGCCTTTTCCATGGCAGCCCGGCGCACCGGTTCATTTAACATGTCATAGCCGAAGGTCCGCAAGTTACGATCTGAAAAAGGTTCCAAATAGATGATGGAGGAATAGATTGCCCGATCACCGGCCGGTTTCACCGTGTAGTCCGGAAATCCTTCACTGCGGATGTCCTGGATGTGCCGAGACAGCTCTGCACGAGGGACCAGAAGTGAAAAACCAAAACCCTGAACGCCGTTGGGGAGGTTTTTTACAATCTTCTGTTGCCCATTGAAAATAATATGCCAATCTTTACGCGTCACCTCGTCGAATGCATCAAATAACCCCACACCGCTCACAAGGATGCGGGTATAGTCGTCCATTCTGTATGAAATTAAATCTTCAAGGGCGCTGCAGTGAGATACAAATTCCTGTTCCGCC
>CAMCYE010000092.1 GCA_945883805.1 Victivallis vadensis
TTCCGGATTAATCCCTCACTTCCGGTTCTGGCCGCAATTATCATAGGAATAATCCCGTTCTCATTTAATCCGGATATCCCATTTTTACCGGCATTATCCTATTCGGTGTTTTCATGCTGTGTTTTCTGTATTTTCCTTGACATCAGAAATATCATAAAGGTTGCGATATTCGCAACTGTGGCTTTCGTTCTGACTTTAAATGCAAGGACCCCGTCTGAAAAAAACTATGACTCGATGCTTCCCAACAGAAACTGCGGTGCGATAATAGAGGCCGAAGTTGCCGACACCACTTGTTCATCGCAGGAGTCGGCAGAATGGCTTCCCCAGCCCTACCTCATGAAAATAAACGTGCTCCGGTTCAAATATACGGAATCGGACAAGTGGCATGAAACTGAAGGGCTCGCCGCCGCTGTCCTGCCGAAAGAATGTCCAAGACTCGAATACGGAGATAAAATCCTTTTGAAAGGGGCCTTCAACATTCCCGAACCGCCTCTTTTCAGGGGCGACTTCGATTTCAAAAAGTATTTGCTGGCGAACGGGATTAGAAGAGTATTTGACGCCGAAAACTGTGAAATCACACGAAAATGCGTCAAATACAACATATATCGCAACATTCTGTCAATCCGGGATTTCATGATGAACAGGACTGTTTCCGGAATGAAGGATGTGGAGAACAAGAAGATAGCGGCGGCGATTATTTTCGGATGCAGGCAAGGATTGAGCATCGAGGACCGCAAAAATTTCCTGAAAAGCGGGACGATACATGTATTTTCAATAAGCGGCCTGCATGTAGGGATAATGGCGGTGATGCTTTTCTGGATATTCAGGTGGCTCCCGTTCAGGTCAAGGCATCTAATAATTCCTGCGATAATATTCATTTATGTTTTCACAACGGGCATGTCTCCGCCGGCCGTAAGGTCGTTGCTGATGATAAGCGTCTGGTGCATTCAAAGGGCGTTTCTTTATCCGTCATCTTCCCTGAATTCGGTTTTTGTCGCGGCGGCGATAATACTTTTATTCAATCCCTTCGCGACGATTGATGTCGGGTTTCAATTTTCATTCATCGTCGCCGGATTCCTGGTGCTTTCATGGAACAACTCGGAAAAGCTGGTATCGGCGGCTCTGGAAAAGACAAAATGGATTCCGGCACAGCAGAAACTTTCAGCCAACCTGATAAAAAACAGACTGACAGTCAATATCCTGCGCGCAATCATAACCAGTCTCGTCGCCTGGCTTTCCGGAATGGGGCTTTGCCTTGTTTATCAGGGACTTTTTTCATCATCATCAATAATTGCCAATTTCATAATAATCCCCTTCGTCTCCCTGTTTTCAGGAGCTGTCATTGCGAAAATCGCATTTTTCACGTTGCTGCCGGTTGCGGATCTCGCAAATTTTGTCAGTGAATGGTCTCTGGACATAATCCGGAATGTAAGTGAGACCGGGGCGTCTTTTGGAAACGAATATCTGCTCAAGCCACCGATATGGATTCTTGTGATATTTTATATCGCCGTAATTTTTACAATCACATCGGAACGGAAAAGATCTTTCATCATCTCGTCCGCACTGGTTATCGCGATCGCCGGTTTCTGGTACTGGGAGAACACCTTCAGTGGGGGGGCTATTTATATTATTTGCGGCGGTGAAAGCCAGGAACCTGTGATAGCCGTATGTCCGCCCGGAGACAGGGGTGCATTCATCGTTAACGCAGGATCAAGGCAGACTGTAAGACCGCTCATGAATCTGCTTTACACGAAAGGCATGGACTCCGTTGACACGCTGCTGATCTGCGAATCCCGCAAAGATTTCTGCGGCGGGTCAAGATATGCATTGTCGGGAATCCCTGTCTCGCAACTGGTGATGCCTGAAAAATACAAGCAGAGCTGGTTTTCAAGAAAGACTGTTGAAACAGCTGAAAGCGCAGGATGCGGAGTAAATTTCATTTCAGGGGACAATGAAAGAACCTTTAAAAATGGCAATATGACTTGTCGTTTTGAGAAAAACGGGAATATGACAGACGACTATTTCATCGAATATATCCTAGGGAAAGAGGCTTTGAAGATGAAAATTGTCAACAGGGAGACCGGCACAAGAAGAATTGAAATAAATACGGGAGTATCCAACAATATCATAGAATTTGTGAACACGAATGTTCCGGTGCTGAGGGAGATTGCTTTTTAAATCATAGTTTTTCAGACAAACAGTGAAATTGTTTGTCTGAAAAACTACAGGTACTTGGCGAATTTCGGGTCGGAAGACATCTGCTTCAGCAGTTCCTTCAATCTCTGGGCGGAATGGGTTCTACAGACAAGGGTGACATCATCGGTGTGCACTATGATCATGTCATCGACATCAATTGTGCTGATGAGGTGATTGTTATCCCCGACAATTATGCAGTCACTGGTGTTTAGTCCGGAATGAAGACCGCGGACAATGTTATTGTTTTCAGAGGGGCGTATCTGGTTTTTCAGAGCCGTCCAGCTTCCGACATCATCCCATGAGAAAGAACATTCTGCGACAACAAGATTTGTGATTTTCTCCATCACTGCATAGTCAATCGAATTTCTTTCAAGTTTTGAATATTCCGTTTCAACTGTTTCGTCAAATTTTCCGGTTTTAACTGATTTTTTAATGTTTTCTGCGGCGGCTTCAAGTTCAGGCGCGAATTTCTTGAAGGCGTCCATAAGAGTGGGGACCGACCATAAAAATATACCCAAATTCCATTTATATGAACCGTCGGCAAGGAAATTACGGGCGGTTTCATGATCAGGCTTCTCCGTGAACCCCAGACCTTTGTAAAACCGTGTCTCTGAATTTGCGGGCAGATTGTTTCCACAGCGGATATATCCATAGCCGGTGCTCGGATACGTGGGATTAAGCCCTATCGTCACTATCTTGCCTTTTTCGGCAAAATCAGCACTGTCTTTTATGACTTTCGCGAAAGCTTCCACATCTTTTATGACATGGTCTGCCGGAAAAATCCCCATCACCGGATTCTTAAGGGCTGACCTCGCCGAAACGACGGCCGCGGCCATTGCAATGCACGGAGCAGTGTCTTTCCCGACCGGCTCCCCGATGATATTTTCCTGGGGTATGTCTGACAGAAGGGACTTCATCGGAGGAACATAATCACGGTTTGTGATTATGAATATGTTCTCAGGAAGTGCGACTGACCTGAGTCTTTCCACGGTCTGTTCAATGAGTGTCAGGTCGCCGACAAGACGCAACAGCGGTTTGGGGTTGGAGGTGCGGCTCTGAGGCCAGAACCTTTCACCCTTCCCCCCCGCCATTACGACAGCGTAGAAATTATTCCTGTCCATTCAACTCCTGGTTTTTACGCTCTATACGGCCGAATCATCCGCCGAGCTGGTTGATGATTTCAATCAGAGGCATGAACATGGCTATGACGATCGTACCTACGACAACAGCGAGGAATATGATCATCAGAGGTTCAATCATGGATGTGAGAACATCAACGGCATTATCCACTTCATCATCATAAGTTTCAGCTATCTTCTCAAGCATGTCCGGGAGTTTACCGGTTTCTTCGCCGACTTCAATCATGCTTATGACCATGTCTGGGAAAATCTTAGTTGCCGCAAGAGGTCCAGCCATGCCTTCACCTTCCTTTACAGCGTCATGCACTTTCTGAACAGCTTCGGCAACCACTTCGTTACCGGAGGTGTCCCTTACAATCTGGAGTGCCTGAAGAACAGGAACACCGGAACTCATGAGGGTCCCGAGCGTTCGTGAAAACCGGGCAATGGACGACTTGGAAATTATAGGCCCCATAAGCGGAGCCCTGTATTTCGCCAAGTCTATCATAAACCTTCCTTTCTTCGTCTTTCCGACAGCCTTGAATACGACAACGAATACGGCTATTGCAATTGCCGTTTCAACAAAATGTTTCTGCATCACGTTACTGATTCCGAGAACGAACCTGGTGAGTGCCGGAAGTTTAGCGCCGCCCAGCAGTTCGGAGAATATCTTTTCAAATTTCGGAACAATGAAAATCATCAGTCCCGCAGTAATCATCCCTGCAACTGACATAACCACGGTGGGATAAATCATTGCCGCCTTTATTTTCCCTGCGAGTTTCGCGGCTTTTTCCATGAATTTGGCAAGACGGTCAAGAATGACTTCCATTGCACCTGCGGCTTCGCCAGCGCGTATCATGTTGAGATAAAGTTTGTCGAAAGTTTTCGGATGCTGCGCAAGGGCCTCGGAGAAAGTGGAACCGCCTTCCACGGAATCAGCCGACTCTTTCATGACTCTTTTCACTGCAGGTTTCTTCGCCTGTTTTTCAAGGGTTCTGAGAGAACGGACAAGAGGAAGACCGGCATCGAGAAGAATGGCGATCTGACGCGTAATGATTGTCAGATCCTTGGTTTTCACCTTTGGAGAACCGAGGGTGAGGTTGAAATTCATGAACGAATTTTTGGGTTTGCCGCCTGCGCCAGCCGCCCCTGCGGCTGGTCTTGAGCTCTTCTTGGCGCCCGAAGCGAATTTATCCTCTTTAATGGAGGTGGGGAACATCCCCTGTTCCTTGAGTGCTGCATTTATGGCCTGTTCGCTGGCGGCCTCCATCCTGCCTTTTTTCTCCTTGCCTGAAGAATCCATCGCAGTATATTGAAAAATCGGCATGGAACAGTCTCCTTATTTTTATTTGACAAATATTGTCTATTTTCTCTTGTTCGCGCCTTCAAGTTTCTGAAGAATGCCCTGCGCGTCCTGAGCTTTGGTAATCATTTCCCCATAAGATATAATGCGACTTTCGTATAATTCAAGAAGATGTGAATCAAGTGTGTTCATTCCGTATTTCGCACCGGTCTGGATATCGGATGTTATCCTGAATGTCTTATTGTCACGGATCAGAGATTGGATTCCGGGAGTGGTAATCATGATTTCAAATCCCGCGACACGGCCCGGCTTGTCTATTCTCGGCAGGAGAACCTGTGAAATTACGGCAATAAGCGATGAGGCCAGCTGTGTCCTGATCTGTTCCTGCTGATCGGTTGGAAATGCATCGACAATACGGTCAACCGTACGGGCGGCGCCGGTTGTATGAAGTGTTGCAAAGACCAAGTGACCTGTTTCAGCTGCCGTCACAGCCGCCTCCATGGTTTCAAGATCCCGCATTTCACCGACCAGGATTACATCCGGATCCTGACGCAATGCCCTTCTTAGCGCCTCGGAAAATGAAGGCACATCAACCCCCACTTCACGCTGGATTACAATGCTTTTCTTATGGCTGTGATAAAACTCTATGGGATCCTCGACCGTGACGATATGGCAGTCCCGCTCTTCATTGACAATGTTCATCATGGACGCGAGGGTCGTACTCTTCCCGCTTCCGGTAGGGCCCGTGACAAGCACCAGTCCGCGAGGCCTGAAAAGAACATCTTTAATCGACGGAGGCAGCCCGATTTGATCCAGAGTCATAAGCTTGTTCGGAATCTGGCGGAGAACCATCCCGTAATAGCCCTTCTGCTTGAAGCAACTGACACGGAATCTCGCCTTATCGCTGAAAGCAAAACCAAAGTCAACGCCGCCATCCTGTTTTATTTTCTGCTGATGAGCTTCAGATGCGACAGACTTAACCAGTCTTTCAGTATCCGGCGGACCCAATACCGGCGCGTCCACCGGTGTCAGGGATCCGTGCAGGCGAAGCATTGGAGGAGCTCCGACTTCAATATGTAAATCACTGACACCCTCGTCTACAACAAGTTGCAGAAGTTCACCCATTTCAAGATCCATAAACACCACCCATATTGTTTTCGTTTTGAATTTTATCTGCCAAAATAAGACATTGATACCAAAATCACGTATATTTGAGGACTTCCTCCATTGTCGTCTCCCCGTCAAGAATGGACCTGATACCGTCCTCCCTCATGGTCTTCATTCCCAGTTCCCTGGCTTTAGCTTTGATTACCACTGTGGGAGCCTTCAGGGTGACAAGTTCGCGGATCTTCGGGCTCATGACAAGAAGTTCACTTATTGATTTTCTCCCCTTATAGCCACTCTGGTTGCAATTCTGGCATCCCTTTCCATAATAGAATTTCCTGTCCCCTACTTCTTCACGGGTCAGTTCAAGCAGGGCAAGATCGTCGTCAGTCGGTACAAATCCAGTCTTGCAGTTGGTACATGTTTTCCTTATGAGGCGCTGTCCGAGGACACCTATTAGCGACGATGTGATCAGGAAGGGTTCAACTCCCATGTCTATGAGACGGGTGACCGCTCCGGATGCATCGTTTGTATGCAGCGTGCTAAACACGAAATGCCCTGTCAGGGATGCCTGGATGGCCATCTGGGCGGTATCAAGATCCCGGATTTCCCCGATCATGATGATATCCGGATCCTGTCTGAGGAATGCGCGGAGCGCCCGTCCGAAAGTCATTCCTATGGAATCATGGATGGGTAGCTGAATGACCCCCTCAAGGTCGTATTCGACAGGATCTTCCGCAGTCAGAAGCTTGTCCTCAGGGCTGTTCACCTCCTTGACGGCCGAGTAAAGTGTCGTTGTTTTTCCACAGCCGGTGGGGCCGGTGACGACAAATATCCCATTGGGCATATGGATGATGTTACGCACCTGTCTGAGAACGTCTTCACCTATTCCGAGGACATCCAGGTCGAGATTGACGACAGACCTGTCAAGAACACGTAAAACAACCGATTCCCCGTGAGAAGTCGGAAGACTTGAAACACGGAGATCGACTGGACGGCCTCCTATTTTCAACTGGATGCGCCCGTCCTGCGGGCGTCTGCGTTCGGAAATATTCAGCCCGCTCATGATTTTCACACGGCTTATGACCGGAATTGCAAGATTTTTAGGTGGAGGAGCCATTTCATAAAGAGCCCCGTCTACGCGGTATCTGATTTTGAATTCCTTTTCAAACGGTTCAAAATGAACGTCGCTCGCCTTCGCCTTTATCGCCTGATACATGACAACATCCACAAACCGGATGATGGGCGTATCATTGGCCATATTTTCAAGCTCTTCATCCTTTAAGGCGTCCAGATTTTTCGTCGTCCCTTCTTCCATGTCGACTTCCAGGGACGCGAGCATGTCATGCATGGTTTCGGATTCCACCGGATAGTATCTTTCTATCGCAACGTCAATCTGTTTTTCCTTGGCGACTACAACTTTTATCTCCTTGTCCAGAATGAATCTCAGCTCATCGGCGATCTGATAGTTCAGCGGATTCCTAGACGCCACCGTAATTGCGGTACCGTCAAATGAAAGTGGAATGACCCCGTACATCCTTATGGTCTGCGAATCAATCATGTCAACCATCTCTTTGGGAATCTCGACACCGGAGAGGTCGACCACGTCAGTGCCCAGACTGGTAGCCATGAGCTGGAGGAGATTTTCCTCGTTTATGATGCCGAAGTCTATCAGAAGATCTGCAAACCGCTTCCCCGTCCTGTGGTATTCATCTTCTATCTCGAGAAGCTGAGTTTCAGAACATATCTCCTCTGACAGAAGTATGCCTTTCAACGATTCGCTTTCAGAATCAAGCATGGTTAAAATCCCCGGTTAAATTAATGGTCGGATTCTTCGTCAATCACGGTATTCGCGAGAACTTCGGCCAATGTCGTCGTCCCTGCCGCAGCTTTGCGGATGCCGTCCTCTCGGAGTGTCCTCATCCCAAGCTTTCTTGCCGCCTCCCTGATCACATTCGAGGAAACCTTCTTGTAAATGAGGTTCTGTATTTCCTCGTTGAGCATGAATATCTCATAGATGCCAAGCCTTCCCTTGTATCCAGTTCCGCCACATTCGTTGCATCCCCTCCCTTTCATCAAGGTCGAACTTTTGACGAACTCCTCCGTGAGTTCCATCTGCTTCAACTCCTCGGGATCCGGGTCATACGGGGCAATGCAGTTTTTACAGTTCCGTCTGACAAGCCGCTGTGCCATGATCGCCCTGACCGATGACGCAACAAGAAAGGGTTTCACCCCCATGTCGATGAGACGGGTGACTGCGCCAGGCGCATCATTTGTGTGGAGCGTGCTGAACACAAGATGTCCCGTAAGGGAGGCGTTGACCGCCACTTCGGCGGTTTCAAGATCTCGTATTTCCCCCACCATTATTATGTTTGGCGCCTGTCGCAGCATGGCGCGCAGGGCTGCGGCAAACGTGAACTTTATTATCGGGTTCACCTGTACCTGATTGATTCCCGACAACTGATATTCCACAGGATCTTCCACAGTTATTATTTTCCGGTGAGGAGTGTTGATTGTATTGAGGAAAGCGTAAAGCGATGTTGTTTTTCCGGATCCTGTGGGGCCGGTTACAAGAAATATCCCGTCCGGCAACGCGAGGATTTTATTTATAAGTTCGACATCATCACTGTAGAATCCGAGTTTTGGGATATCAAGCTGAATGCTTGACTTGTCGAGGATTCGCATGACAATACTTTCCCCGTGAGTCGTTGGAATTGTCGATACGCGCAAGTCTATGTCCTTCCCCTCAACCTTGAGCTGGATGCGTCCGTCCTGAGGCACACGCTTCTCGGAAATGTCGAGCTTGGCCATTATCTTCAGACGGCTGGTGATGTTGGGCTGAAGATATTTCGGGGGGCTTTCCATTTCACGGAGGGCTCCGTCAATCCTGTACCGGATCCTGTACCTCTTCTCCAGAGGCTCAAGATGAATATCGCTGGCCCGCTTTTTAAACGCCTCGATGATTATGAGGGAAACGAGCTTGATGATGGGAGCCTCCTCGTCATCATTGTCCACGCCCACCGAGCCGACGGCCAATTCCACATCCCCCTCTTCCATGCCCTGCAAAAACGAATCAACCTTTTCACTTATGCTTCCATAATAGTGATCCGTAAGCCTTGTTATTTCATCTTTGGAGGTGACGACAGCCTCTATGTCGCATTTGAGCCTGAACCTTAGCGCATCAATGGTTTCAATATCGGAGGGATCGCTTATTGCGACGGTTATCGTCCCCTCATGCTTCATCACGGGAATTACCTTATATTCCCTGACCATTTCAACTGTCATCGACTCAATGACTTCGGGGGGGATCTGATATTCATTAAGGTCGATAGTCTCGAGACCGTACTGCTGCGCGAGTATCGACAGCAGCTCCTTCTCGTCAATAAACTTCAACTCCTTGAGGGCGTCAAGAATGTCGAGTTTACCGCCGGAATCGGCCACTTTCTGCCAGCCGTAGTCAATCTGCTCCTGCGCAAGCATTCCAGATTCGACAAGAAGTTCAAGGGTGTATTCGCTGCTTTTCGCCATAACTGCTTTAAGTCTCCTAAATTCAGTCCCAAAAAATAGCAAACCAATATTTAATTTACAAGTTTGCTTTAAAAAGACTTGCCATAATTATGAAGAATATGCTTCAGACAATGACGTATCACTTGTATGTCTGGTTGAATATGGGATTTTCCTTCAGCCGTATGACAGTTTTCTTGAAGTCCTCAAGATAATATTCACCTTCCTGATTCAAATTCAGAAAATTGCCCTTGGCAAGGCTGTCAATGAATTTTTCCGCACTGGCTAGGATTAAGGCGGAATTCTTGATGATTGAATCCGCGCCCCCGTTAAATTTGGGCAGAGGTATTTCCTTCGGCTTTGTTATCCTCTCCTCTGTCAGATGAACAATATACTTGTTTACCGACTGCCTGGTGAACATCCCCTTTGCGTCGCATCCGACCAGACTCGGCTTCTGGAGTGTTATGTCAAAGTCGTTCTGGGCAGTATAATCATCCTTGCAGATTTCCCCTTTTTCAATCACTTCCGTCTTCTTCGGAGGCTTCGGAGAATAAAGGAAATCATATAGGAGCCTCATCTTGATAACCGAAGCCGTCTTTATCACCTCGCTGGAATCAATCAGGCTCTGCCCCTTAATCCACCTGTTTTTCGTCAGGAATTCAACCGAATGCGCCAACGTGAGCATTTCATATAAAACCTGTTTCAGGATTTCCGCATTGCTAGCCTTCTTTTTAACTGCCATTTTAATTCCCTCTCTTTATTTTATTAACGATATTTCATATCAGCATT
Organism: Victivallis vadensis; assembly: GCA_945883805.1. GTDB lineage: Bacteria > Verrucomicrobiota > Lentisphaeria > Victivallales > GWF2-50-93 > GWF2-50-93. The sequence continues at coordinate 10,015 of CAMCYE010000092.1, forward strand.
ATTTAAATACGGGATCATCCGTACAACATAAGCCTGCGCCAGCATTTCTCCCGGCAGTCAGAAGGCAGGGAACAAATTTCCAGACGTTTTCCCCGATGTCCGCAGAAATCAAAATCTCTTTCCAGACGCCCGAAAAGGAAAACTTCGTATTGTTATCGGTTGAAGGACATACCAGAATTTTGAATTTTTCCTCTTGTATATCATAAAGTCATCATGTATAATAGGTTTTTGTCAGTCAATTTATGCCTGTGTCCTGTTCTAATGTACACCTTAAAACGTATAGTAGCAAGTTGGCAGCAGGATTTAGGCGAAAATAAATTGCAACTTGTTGACATTGAATATCTAGGCCAGCTTAGCTCAGTGGCAGAGCAACGGTTTTGTAAACCGTCGGTCCTCGGTTCAAATCCGAGAGCTGGCTCCATTTTCTCCCGAAATATTTTCCGGGATTCAAACTCCTCCAGTCCTCTGATTTTTGGTTCGTTTTCATTTTGCGTGGGTAAACACACAAAATATGAAAATAATTGAATATCCACTCGATCTGAGAAGGAGCCTGATTTTTCAACCTTTTGTCTTCTCTTCCGTAGCAGAATCGCCTTCCGGCAGATTGATGAGTTCATCCAACCCTGCAAAAGGATTGAAAACCGGGGACGGCATTTCATTGCCGGGCCTTCCGCCCGCAAAATAACTCTCGGTCCTGACTTCGTGCTCATTGTCGTGGCAGTATATGCAGAGAAGTTCCCAGTTGCTCCCGTCCGGCGGATTGTTCTTATAGTTGAGATCCTTGTGGTGGACAGTGAGCTGGCTGAGCCGGTTTCCTGAAAATTCGCGCCCGCAGCGTCCGCAGATGTGAGGAAAAAGCCGGAGCGCCCGTTCACGGTAGCCACTCCGTCTGTTCGCCGCGTCATCCACCAGTTTCTTAAGCACCTGCGCCTGTTTCTCCGGATCCAGCGGTGTCCTCTTGCTTGCCATATCCATCCCCTTGCTTGATTATATTGAGCCAATTTCAAATATACTTAAGTCCATAACGGTGGTTTTTCCAGTCTAAAACCATTCATGGACAAAACTCTTGAGCAGACAGAATATCCATCCCGTCATGTAAAGAAAAATAGACAAAGGACGCTCATCAATAGATTCTTTCGTAAATAATACCATGAATTTTCGCCTAAATTAATACTTATGCTTGATATTTAGGACTTGCAGTATTAATTATCAAGCATAAAAAGGTTTTGCTTATGAACTATATATACCGTCAATTAACTGAACGGATATCGAGTCTGTTCAAAGAATTTCCTGTGATTATTATTACAGGGGCGAGACAAGTGGGCAAGACGACACTTCTAAAACATGTGTTTGCCGGACAGGGCGAATATGTTGTTTTCGATCCTATAATCGATCTCGAAAATGCGAGAAGGGATCCCGATCTTTTCCTGGACAACCATAAGGAGCCGCTGATTCTTGATGAAATACAGTATGCTCCCGAACTTGTCAGCGCGATCAAACGGAGAGTTGACAATGACAGGCATCCCGGCAGGTTCATCCTGACGGGCAGTCAGCAATGGCAGGTTCTCAAAAACATTTCCGAAAGTCTTGCCGGACGCGCAATACTTCTTGAGTTATCCGGTTTCAATGCGGCTGAACTCTATGGCTGCCCTTCAACTATGGAGCCTTGGACAGGAAGATGGTTGCGTAATCCGCAGAAAATGATTGAAGAGGGCGGCACGGGTATCTTTGGAAATGATATCGGTATTTACGAGCAGATATTCCGGGGGACTTTGCCTGAAGCAAGGGTGATGCCGCTTGAAAACCTGCGTTATTATCACCAGTCATATCAGCGAACATATATTGAAAGGGACATACGCCTGCTGTCAAACATACATGACTATCAGCAGTTCGGCAGGTTTTTCGGTCTTGCGGCGGCCTTGACCGCGCAGGAGATAAATTATTCCCAGCTTGGACGTGACATCGGATTGTCACCGAAAACTTCGCAGGCATGGCTAGATATCATGCGGGGAACATACCAGTGGATTGAAATTCCGCCTTACCATAGCAACACCCTTAAGAGAATCAGCGGGAAGGCAAAGGGATATTTTGGAGATACCGGGCTGGCCTGTTCCGCACAGTCTGTCAGTTCTCCCTCGGCTCTCGCCAGCAATCCTCTTGCCGGAGCGCTTTTCGAGACTTGGGCAGTTAATGAAATCAGGAAACAGTGTTCTTTGCTTTCATCTCCTCCAAATATTTATCATTGGCGCTCACATGGCGGAGGGGAAGTGGATCTCATTCTGGAAAGGGACGGAGTTCTGTATCCCATGGAAATGAAGATGGCAACCCAGCCTTCACGAAACGACACCAGGGGAATCTCGGCATTCAGGAATACATATCCGAATGCGAACATCGCAGCGGGTGCTGTCATCTGCTGTGCGAATAGCGCATATAAGATTTCCGAAAATGACTATGCCGTACCATGGAACTGGAAATGGCAGTAAT
>CAMCYE010000093.1 GCA_945883805.1 Victivallis vadensis
TTTCCTGGACGCGATGCGCAACCGCCCTGAGTTATGGAGGAACCGTAAAAAAGAACCGGATCCGGATACTTGAGCGGGCCGGGTGACTGCACCTCTGCTCCGGGCGCGAAGCCCACCTCCACTGTTTTTATGCCGTTATATAATGGCAGGTAGATCGCGCATTCCCGCATTTCAGCACCGAGACTTTCCGAGAACACCCCGTCCACAAAACCAGGTTTTGCCGAGGTCGGCCTTATATTCCTGCAGAAAGTCAGCCCCCTGCCCGTCTTGAGATATAAATCGAAACCCGACATTCCTGAGAGGGGCATGTGCCCCATTATGCCATTGTCACGGAGTTCCGCCTTCAGTGCGATGGACTGTGAGTTTGTCTTGAATCTGACCACTGCGCCGCTGGAGCGCCACGAAAGAATTTTTGCGTTGTCATTCAAAGGGGATTCCTTTGAAATCATCCGGGCGGGCAACCTGCAGAACTCCTTCTCCTCTCCAAGCCAGGCGAATCCGTCAAGCACCAACGGTTTCTCCGTTATGCCCAGAAAATGATATTTCCTGCTGTTTACCTCCAGCGCCCTGAAATTCTGGTCTATGTCCTCGATTCTTTTACCCTTATCCATATTTCACAAAAATCCTTATTCATTTGCTGAAAATATCTTTTTGCGAGAATAGCATCAATACCCATTCGTTTCAAGAATCATTTCCACTTGTTTAAAAACATGGCACCCGAATTCCTCTATGGGAAGATTAGAAAAACAGCTTAGGGTTCGTGTTAACAAATAACTTGGATACTTGCTTCCAAATACCCCGACCACAGTTCGATTCCGTATCGCCGCTACTCCTGCGATTTCCGCAAACTTTTCCACTTATACCCATTATAAATCAAATCGCATATTCTACCACCAAGGACGCGAAGAACACGAAATCAGGAAATTCATTCAGATCTGTCCGTTATTCTCCAGCCATTTTGAGATGGGCACATGCCGGATTTCCCCTGTAATCCCAAACCATCTGGCTGTCTCTGTTTTTTCCACGTCATCGCTTAGTATTATCATTTTATCGCATTGCAGATCCCTGCCGCATTTCAGAAGAGCCCGTATTTCCCTTTCATAGGTGCTGCTTTTGTCGAGGCTGAAACACACCTGTATGAGTAAATCTATTTTTAATCCCCTTTTGATGACGAAGTCAACCTCCTCCCCATCATTGTTCTTCCAGTAATAAAATGAAAGCCCCCCTTCAATCTCCATTTTTTTCAGGACTATGGCCACAAGATTCTCGCACAGTCTTCCGAAATCAGGACTGAATCTCACCCCGATACATGTGGCAAAGCTGTTATCGACCGCATATACTTTTCTCGGCAACCGAAGCTGCGATTTGATCCTGTATGAAAACTGCCTGATGGAAAAGCAAAGGAAGGACTGTTCCAGATATGACAGGAATTTTTCAACGGTATGGACGCTGTTTATGCCTACGGCCTTGGACAGTGAATTAAGCGTATATTCCTTTGCTATGTTGGACATCAGATACAGGAAAAGATTTTCAAGCATCTGTGCCTTCCTTATCTTATACCGCTTTACGATGTCCTTGTAAAGTATGGCATTTACAAGGGTTGAAATGTAATCGGACGGATTCAGGTTTTTCATGACGATTTCAGGATAGCCTCCGCAGGTCAGATAGTTTTCATAGGATTTCCTGTTCCCGGAGCGTCCAGTCCCTTCATCGTGCTGAAGGCTTCTTAGGAACTCCCTGTATGAAAATGGGAATATTATAATCTGCCTATATCGACCCGTGAGGTGTGTCGCAAGTTCGGTGCTGAGCATGTGGGCATTGCTACCGGTAATATAGATTTTCTTTCCGCTCCTGTGCATCCTGTTGATGAAAAGCTCCCAAGAAGGCATGTTCTGTATTTCGTCAAAGAGGATGGCACACGGATTGCCGTAAACGATATTGATAGCATCCATAATTGAATCGAAATCAGTTCCCATGAGCCGTTCGTCATCGAAATTCACATAAGCCCATTTTTTGCTTTTTGATATTTGCTTCATGCCAAAGCAGGACTTTCCAGATCTCCTAGGACCTATAATCACCTTTACAAGATCGTCTCCAGGGAACTCGGGCGGCATATCCCGCTCCACATAGTTTTGAAGCATCTTGGTTTCCAGTTCGTTCTTCTGTGTCCTTATTATATCGCTAAGCATACTTTCACCTTTTTCTGCATTATTGTAATCGTATTGCATAATAATATATTAATTTCATGCAATAAATCAAGTATAATGCTACAGTTTTTAATAAAAACAATGAAATTTAATGACTAATCCAGCTGAATATTATAAGAGCGTCGCAATGTATTTCAGGTATTTGCCTAGACTGGCACTTTCTTCACCAATTGGATTATCTTGGAGTCCAGTAAAGATAAAGACATTCATGTAAAAGCTTTTTCATGGCAGAAGGCTTATTAAGATCCAGCCCAAGCGTCCTTGCAAGCGTTATCCTGTTCGAATGAGCGAAAAAAACAAGCGCTGTGATGCTATAGAGATAGGATTTAAAGCTGACATCAGCCGGAAATATGCCTTTAGCGCAGCCTTTCCTGTAAACAGACTGAATATGTTCAAAAGACGGACGAGACATGCACCGTAAGGCTTCAGCATTCTTCCCGCCGTCGAGATTTTCAAATATCAGGAGACGCCAGAATTCAGGGTGCTCCGTCAGAAAATCCAGATAGACATCAACCAGCGCCTGGCTAAGGCATTCCGGCCTGTCAACCGGAAAGGAGACCAAACTCTCCTCTGATTCGACAATTCCTGAAAATACCTTGAACAAGACTTTCTTATAAAGCCCTGATTTTCCTCCGAAATAAGCGTAGATCCTTTCCTTGTTTATACCGGCCCTCTGCGCGATGATATCAACACGTGCGCCGTTGAATCCATTTCTGGAAAACTCCCTTATCGCCGCTTTCAGTATTCTTTCACGGGTCCTGTCGCTTTTTTTCATTTTTCCCTGCCTGTCATTATCTAAGACAGCCACTGGTGCAGATTCTCAAGGACGAAATCATCATCCACCAAATGCGGATAAGCCTTTATTACTCTTCCAATTTCCTCCTTTTGCCCAGGAGAAAGCTGTTCGTCAGGATTCAGGCAATACGGTGTCTGCATAAGCCCCTGCCTGAATAGCACTTCATGAATTCCAGGGATACATCCGTGGAATCCGTTGGCCGCATCAAAAATGACGGCATTCATGTCAGTGACCTCAGCCCCAATTGTCAGCATCCGGGCTGGCACGGATTCCATATCGCGCACTCTCTTTATGTCTTCTAACAGCTCAACCGCTTTTCGGGTCCAAACTCCCCAGTGTCCGAGGAGACCTCCGCGGATCCTTATGCGTTTTTCGCCTTGGAAAGTTGAGACCTTAAATTCAGTAAGGAGATCAGCCACTATGCTGTCATCATTGCCTGTGTACAGGAGGATTTCATTTTCTCTTCCAGACTCGGCGACTGCCCGGACCACATCCATTGTCTGATATCTGTTGAATGGCGCTATTTTGATCCCGAGAATATTTTCTATCTCTGAAAATTTACGCCAGAATGACAATGGCAGCAGAGTTCCGCCTACTGCCGTCTGCATATAGAATCCGAAGACCGGCATCACGGCAGCGACTTTCCGGCAGTGCCCTATGGATTCTTCAATGGGGCAATTACGATATGCCGCCAAGCTCGCAAGACATGCGTGATATCCGAGGGAACGGGCGGTCTCAGCCTCGCTGACCGCCTGCTTTTCCTTTCCGCACACACCGGCTATCAGGACTGTGTTACGCTTCTGTCTTTTGACTTCCTCGGCGACAAGCTCGAGCAATGGCTTGAAAAGCCCGACGGATGGTTCACGTATCTGGAACTGTGTCGAGTGCACGGCGACAGCAATTCCTCCGACCCCGGCATCGAGATAATAACGGATCAGCGCACGCTGATGACGTTCATCGAATTTACGGTTCCTGTCAAGACACAGCGGCAGCGCCGGAATTGCCGTTCCGAGGCGCAACGTTGAAAGCACAGATTCAGGCAGATCTTTTACCAGCATATTAAAAACTCCCGTTTCTTGTTTGAAAATGAGTGGGCTTATTCAGCGAGCGACCGCCTGACATGGCCCATTTGGCGCTCCATTCAATAATGGTTTCCACAGGCACTTCCGGGTATCCGAACATGCTGAATGACTTCCCTGCATTACTCAGGTAGGCCGCCGTCGCTTCAGTTCCCGCAAAGACTGGTTTCTTTCCGAGAAGTTGTCCAAGCTTTTCAGCGAGACAGCGCACGGAAACGGTTTCAGGTCCGGTAACGTTCAGTATGGAGGCAGGCGAAGAGACGATATTGAAGGCGAGCAACGAATACCGGATCGCATCGCCCTGCCAGATGAGATTCACATAACCATTCTCCAGATCAACAGTCTCTCCTTTGTTAATCTTCTCGATCAGGTCCCGTATCACTCCATACCTCAGGTCATTGGCGTAGTTAAGTCGGATCAGGGAGACTTTTGTCCCTGCCGTCTTTGCATAATGCGCAAAAATCCTTTCCCTGCCTAGTGCAGACTGCGCATAGTCCCCGACCGGAGCGGGAGTATCGGATTCTTTTGATTCAAATCCCGGCCTGGTGAAGCCATAGACGCATCCCGTGGAAAACGCAACGATTCTGGACTCGGAATAGCGTCTGCATATGTTGGAAGGGACAATTGTATTAAGAGCCCAAGTCAGTTCCGGATCTGTATCAGTGCCAAATTTCCGGCCTGCCATAAAAATCACGTTGTTGGCGTCGGGCAGTTTTTCAACTGATTCGAAATCGAAAAGATCGCATTTTATGGGCTTGACACCCCAGGATTCTACGGCTTTTATCATGGCCGGATCCGAGAAGCGCGATATGCCGTAGACAGTTTTCCTTACGCCTCCCTTTTTCAGCGCCTGCACCAGCATGGCACCGAGATTGACACCCATTTTCCCGGCGATCCCCAAAATGGCGAAATCCCCATTGAGGCCGGAGACAAGCTCTACCAACTGTTCCGAAGGCCGGCTGATTCTCCTGTCGAGGGCAGCTTCAGAAAAGAAATGTTTCTCAAGAATATTTGATCTCATGTTTTAATCCCCGCATCTTAATATAACCAACTATATGGTTGGATTAATATATACTGCATGACATGCATGTCAAGAGGGTAAGGCCGAAACAGAATCAGGGGAAGTCAAAAGACATCGGTTCCCGCAACAGTAATGCCACCTTCTATTCCCTTGATCCGGAATTGGGGCGGCCACATTCAATGGACTGATTATCTTCAGCAATTACAACGGGGCCAATCCGTGTAAATCATGGAAGGGATTTGGTATAACTATATGTCAGGAAGTAAGAGGAACACTAAGGGACATCGCCTGAAAAAATAACCCAAATGTTGTGGCAGAATTGCAGTGCGGCAGGAAGCACGAAGACGCATGCCTACATTACTTCGCTTGTTTCCCTAAGTATATTTTATAAGCATGCAGGAAGTTTTGTGAATTTGAATAACCACATTGAAGAGCAATATCCTTCAATTTAAACTCTTTGTTTTCCATCATGGCAGAAGCGTATGTCATAACATTCCTTAAATAATACTGCTTGACCGTCATGCCGGTTAATTTCTCAAATGGCCAACCAATCAGATAATGATACAGGCATTACATTTTCTCAAACAGGTTCCTGCACTCCGCATATTTTTTCCATTCCGGAGTTTACATTTTCCGATTTGGAATTACATTTGTGTGGTAACGTTGAGATGTTTTCGGAAGTCATCCTTTGGCGGGATGACGGACGATTGGATTGTTGGATGAATGGATTAAAAAAAAACAGTTCAAAGCTAAAAGTTCACAGCTCTTAGCCAGACTATGACCTATCAACTAACAGCTATCAACTGTTGTTGCAAAAATAAACCATCCACGGGATGACATATGTCCAGTTTAAAAGATATTGCGAAACGTACGGGGCTTTCGATAAATACTGTCAGCCGGGCGATCCGTGGGCAGGGTTATGTTTCAGAAGGCGCCCGTGAAAAGGTGGCGCGCATCTCCACGAAACTGAGCTACCAGCCCAACCGTGCGGCGCGCAGCCTGCGCTCCAGAAAAAATTTCGAAATTGCGGTGGTCTCACTCCTCGGAGCCGGAAACAGCAGCGGCGACCAGCTGTTGATGGAGAAGTTCATCGGGATTAAACGGCGACTGTCCGCCTCCAGCTATGAGATGAACCTGCATTTCCTGGATATGGAAAGTGACTCCGAATCGCTGAAGTTAGAACTGCTGGAGGACATTGCCGGACACCGTCCGTCAGGTATCATAGTGATCGGTGACGGCAAACCGTGCAAGTCGATTTACCGAATGATGGAAGCGGAAAAGATTCCGGCAGTCCTGATTTCGTATGATGTGATACCTAAGATGGACTGTGTTTACATTGACCGTCTGATGGGAGTACGCGACGCCGTGCATTATCTGGCGGAAAAAGGACGCAGCAGAATTGCATTTGCCGGTTTTTACGGTATCTGCTGCAACCGTATCCGCGGCTACCGCAAAGCAGTTAAAGAGCTGGGCTTGAAGGAAATAATTTTCAGCGAACCCAGTTATTCCTGTATTTCCTCCATTAACCTGGAACGGATATTCCATCTGGGAGTTGCAATGTCCAGGGATATTGCCGGAACAAGGATTACTCCGGATGCGGTAATCGCATATTCGGATTATCTGGCGGCCGGACTGATTGCGGGTTTCCACGACTTGAGTATCAGTATTCCTGAGGAGATGGCTGTAATCGGCTTTGACAACCGTGAACTGGCGGCATTCACCAGTCCTGGACTGACAACCATAGCCCAGCCGAATTTCAAGGCCGGTGAACTGGCGGCGGAAATGTTACTGGGCAAAATTGACCGGTTGCGTAAAAGAGTCAGTGCCGTAGGAGTCCCAATGCGCCTAAAAATAAGAAGTTCAACTTAAAGGAGCTAAAATGTCAATAAAGAGAAACTTGAGTCCACAGGAGATGTTTTACCGGCTTGCACAGGAGCACGAACCTGAATTCCGGTTTGACGGGAAAAATAAAAGTGATTTTGCCACCTGGAAGAGTAAGGCTTTGCCCGAGGTGACGAATACCCTCGGCAATTTTCCGGAAAGGGTTCCCCTGAATCCTGAACTTCTGGTCGAATGGGAGCACGACGGTCTCATGAAACAACGCTGGATGATCGATGTCGGCAGACATATTTCCGCAACATTCCAGATAAACAGACCTGCGAAGATCGCAAAAGGGAAAAAGCTTCCCGCCATCCTCTGTTGGCACGGACACGGAAAATTCGGAAAAGAGCCTGTAATGGGGAATGATTCCTCCGACGAGATGAAGTCTGCAATCAGCAATCACAACTACAATTACGGTCACAAGATGGCAAAAGAAGGTTTCATCACTTTTGCAATAGACTGGATCGGCGCAGGCGAGAGGAATGACAGCAACAGGCCGCATTGCAGGAGCAACAACGGGGGTCGCGACTGGTGCAACCTGTATTATCTCAATGCGACAATGCTCGGGATGACTTCGCTGTCAATAAACGTAACCCACGGGAAGGCTGCAACGGATTTCGCCTGCTCGTTTCCCGAAGTTGACGCGTCTAGGCTTGCCGTGATGGGGTTGAGCGGCGGCGGAACGATGACGCTATGGTCGGCTCTCTGCGATGAGAGATTCAAAGCGGTTGAAATCATCTGCTACAGCGACCTCTGGGAAAATTTCGGATTCCGTGACTTCAACTACTGCGGCATGCAGGTGGCGCCCGGACTCTACAAGCTTGTAGATCTTCCCGACCTGCAGGGACTCCTAGCTCCTCGTCCGCTCTTGGTTGACATTGGAATGTATGACTCCTGTTTCAATGTCGACGGCGCCGTGAAATGTTTTGACAAAGTAAAAAAAGTTTACAGCGCGGCGGGCGCCTCTGAAAAACTGGAGGCCGACATATTTCCCGGAGAACATGCCTGGGGCGGGAACAAGTCAAAGGAATTCTTCAGCAAGCATCTGAAATGATGGTGGCAAATATATTTTTCCCGGCAGCCGGAAAAATATTTCATTGTTTTATGGTGGAATTTAGAAGTTCATAAAATTGTTTTGAACCTAAAACTTAAAACCTAAAACTTAAAACTGTAAAGAAACATTAATAAAAAAAGGACAAGAAAATGAGCGGACAAAAAATAAAAGTGGGCATTATCGGAGCCGGCAGCAGGGGAATTCTTTCTTTCGGCAAGACTATTTCAACACGCGATGACGCCCAGGTGGTGGCGCTTTGCGATCCCAACCAGGTCAGGATGGAATTCGCCGCTAAAGACCTGGGTCTGAAACTTAATTTCTACAATTCCGTAAAGGCCATGATCTCCACGGAAAAACTCGATGCTGTGGTCATCACCAGCCCGGATTTCTGCCATGAGTCCAACGCCGTAGAGGCGCTGAACAACGGTGTCAATGTCCTGGTTGACAAACCGCTGTCTACAACCGTAAAAGGCTGTCAGAACATCATCGGTGCCGCCGAAAAAGCAGGTAAAACCATCATGATGGGCTTCAATCTGCGCCATCATGCGGTGCTGAAAAAACTGAAAAAAATTATTTCCAACGGCGTACTGGGGCGTGTTTTCCTGATTGAAAACCGTGAATTCTACGACGGCGGCCGCACCTACATGTCCCGGTGGAACCGTCTTTACTCCAAAGGCGGAGGCCTCTGGATTCATAAGGGCAGCCATGACTTCGACATTTTCAACTGGCTGCTGGATTTTCCGAAACCGGTCAAGGTCAGCGCATTCGCCGGAGTTGACGTGTTCAAGCCTCAGCATATCCCGTTCGCTGTAAAAGCCGGCGTGCCGGTAGGCCCGACCTGCCACCAATGCAGTTACAGCGGGATTTGTCCGGACATTTACAAAATAGACGACATCCAGAATACCCCCTGGGGCGACCGCGCAGTTGCAGTTGACGGCTATTCGAAAGACCTCTGCATGTACACTTCCGACAAGGACACACATGACAACGGCATTGCGATGGTCGAGTATGAGAACGGCGTCAAGGCCAGCCATCTGGAATGCTTTGTCACTTCGATGAGTGACCGCCTCTACACGGTAATCGGCGATCTTGGCCAGGCCGAAATCAGTCTGGGAAACCGCATTATCACCATCCGTCCGCGCTGGAGCCAGGAAACCATCACTCATTTTATTCCTGAAGTGCTGGGCGGACACGGTGGCGCCGATCCAATGTTGATAGACTCCTTTTTCAAGGTTCTCAAAGGCGAAGAGAAAAACACTTCGACTACCGAGCACGGCATGTGGTCAACCGCCATCGGACAGGCGGCAGAAATATCCCGCCGCGAAGAGCGCACCGTGAAAGTCGCCGAACTGTTCCTGTAAATAAATAATCTCCGTACGTATTCAGTAAACTATGTAGTTTACTTAATCCGTACAAAAAATAAAATACAAAATCACTCTTTTTATAATTTAATCGTATAGGAAATTGTATTTACGGATCGCTGGCAACCTGCCGGCATCTTAAGAGCCACCAAGTTGGTGGCGTTCCTTAAAGAGTCCTAGAGATGTAAATATTCAATGAAGGACATACTTCAGTGAATATTTACTAATCTCCTGCCGTCCATCCTATCCCCGCCACAAGTAGCGGGGTATTACGGATGGACGCCCACGCCCTTGAGCCTTCGGCTCCTTCGGACGGGCTGGAGATTCTTTATTTTTATTTTGATTATTCATAATCCCCACGCTTGCGCATGGGGCTACAACATGTCGCCCTTCGCGAGGGCTGAATAATAAAGATAGTTCGCTCCATTGTATAATAGCCTCCGCAGGAGGTGTAATAATGTAGCCCAAAGGCGTATGCCTTGGGAATATAAAGATTATATTAGAGACAACAAGTCCCCGCAGGGTGGCGACAGTTAAGTTGGGGTGCGTTCGAGCCCCCCTCCTTCGAAAAGAATCCGTCTGCAATCTGCCCGAATAATATTTTTTTAATATTTTTTACCCCCCCCTTGACAGAATGAAAAAAATATGTTATAATGTAAAGCATTACATAAATGATTGCTTGGCATTTTATGGTATTGGGATTTTTAAAGTTATCAAAAGATTCCGAGTGGCCGAGTGGCCGACGACTGACGAAGTTCTAAAGTTCTAAAGTTCTAAAGTTCTAAAGTTCTAAAGTTCTAAAGTTCTAAAGTTCTAAAGTTCTAAAGTTCTAAAGTTCTAAAGTTCTAAAGTTTGGCTTAAAACTTAAAACTTAACACTTAATTCCGACTGACGACTGAAGTTGCGGCGCTTTGGCCGCCTAATTCAAACAGACGGGTACATAATAATGGCGGATGTTTCAATAAAAAGTATTGCAAAACTTGCTGGTGTATCAACAGCGACAGTATCCCGCTGTCTTGATCCGAGATACACAAACAGTGTTTTGGAGAAGAAGCGCAAAAAGATTTTAGGGATCAAAAAGCAGCTTGGATATGAGACGAATGTTTTTGGCAGGAAATTAAGGATGAAATGTACCGAAACTATAACACTGGTACTTCCATTAAATGTTTTCAATAATCCACAGTATCCTGATTTCTCCGGACATAATGCCAAGTTGTTTTTCGAAACAATAATGGGGGTTACAACGGAAGCCCAGAAATGCGGCTATGACATAAAAATGCTCCCGTTGTTCGACGATAATCCCAAAACAATTGAGAAAGTGCTTTCCCGTGTGGGTTTTCCGCATTCTGACGGGGTGATCCTTGCGGGCATATATGATTTGGAAAAAATTTATTTGGCTATTAAGAAAAAGCAAATCCCGGTAATTGTCGTCGGCACACATATAGCTGAGATGAGCGGCATTACACAGATTGCATCAGACTCGCAGGACGCTGTCAGGCAGGCGATGAGGCATCTTTATGACAAAAAGCACAGGAAGATAGCGTTCGCAGTTCCTAATGATGAATACATGAAATCTCCTTCCATCAGCCAGAGATTCAATTCATTCAGAAATATCCTTATGGATCTGCGCGTATATGATGAAAAACTGATTTTTAAATTCGAGAATGAAATCGCCGTCCGCAACTGGCTGGCAGAAAATCACGGAACCCTTCCCTTCACCGCGCTTTTCTGCAACAATGACGCCATGGCTTTCAGGTTTATCAGGGAACTTGAAGTCCTAAAAATGGATGTTCCGAGGGATTTGGCGGTTATAGGTTATGACAACAATAGTGTTTACACTGAAGCTGTGGGATTAAGTACTATAGCAATACCCCGCTATGATGTCGGATGCGAAGCCTTGAAAACAATCGTCCAGATGATTGAGAAAAAAAGAAATGTTAACGGGAATATCATAATTCCCGCGAAATTCATAGAAGGCAGGACTTCGTAATGGATATGAAAAAATATGCACTGGTTGGGACTGGCGGGCGGGCGACGATGTTCCTGGACGCATTAGCGGGAGTCTACCGAAATCAGGCGCAATTGGTTGGCCTCTGCGACAAAAGCGCCACAAGGATGCGCTGGCACATGAACCGCCTCTGCACTAAATTCGACTGTCCGGAGGTTCCATTTTATGCGGCAACTGATTTTGATGCAATGATTCGCCGCGAACGTCCGGATGCGGTGATCGTATGCTCCATGGACTGCACCCATCATGAGTATATTGTCCGGGCGATGGAACTCGGATGCGATGTGATATCCGAAAAACCGATGACAACTGACGCCGAAAAGGCGAAGGCTATTTTAGACGCAATCTCAAGAACCGGGAGGAATTTGCGCGTTACGTTCAATTACCGCTATACCCCTGCCACTACCAAGGTTCGTGAACTTATCATGTCCGGCGTCATTGGCAGGCCTCTGGCAGTGGAAATGAACTGGATGCTCGATACAAGCCATGGCGCAGACTACTTCCGACGCTGGCACAGGGAAAAAGACAAGTCGGGCGGTCTGCTGGTTCATAAATCCACCCACCATTTCGACCTGATAAACTGGTGGCTCGATTCGCGCCCCGAAGAGGTTTTTGCCTGGGGGGATTTGAAATTCTACGGACGGAAGAATGCCGAGGCTCGTGGCGAAAGTTATTCTTACGACAGATATACGGGACATCCAGAGGCCGATGGGGATCCCTTCGCTCTGCGGCTCGATCGCGCTTCCCCGGCGCAGTATGTCGACGAGGAGACTGCAAAACTTCTCAAAGGCCTATATCTTGATGCCGAAGCCGACAGCGGTTATATCCGCGACCGCAACGTGTTCGGCGACAATATCAGCATAGAAGACAGCATGTCAGTCCTTGTGCGTTACCGCAATGGCGTGACATTGACCTATTC
>CAMCYE010000094.1 GCA_945883805.1 Victivallis vadensis
GGAAAAATTTATATGCGCTACGCCATATTATCCGATCTACACGCCAATAAGCAGGCCTTGAAATCTGTCCTTGCGGATATCGCAAGCAGTGACATAGACGAGATAATCTGCCTTGGCGACATCGTCGGATACGGGCCGAATCCGGCGGAAGTTCTGGAGATAGCCTATTCCAAAATACATCATTTTGTACTTGGCAACCACGATGCGGTCATAGGCGGAAAAATATCGCCGGAAAGCTTCAACTGCAATGCCAGGAAAATGATTGAATGGACATCCGGCGCCCTCGATGACAAAGCCGTGAAATTTTTCAATTCGCTTCCCCTCGAACTGAAAGGCGGAAATTTCCGGTGCGCGCATGCAGAATTCACAGATCCGGGAAGATTCGGCTATATCCTGGAAACAGACGAGGCCATTGATTCGTTCGACGCATGCAGGGATCAGGTCATGTTTGCGGGACATAGCCATGTGCCCGGACTTTTCGTGGTCGGCAAAAGCGGAATACCCCATTGGCTGGATCCACTTGATTTCGGAGTTGAAGATGAAAAAAGATACATCATCAACGTAGGCTCGGTCGGACAGCCCCGTGATGACGGCATTCGGTCATCCTATTGCATCTTCGACACGGAAAAAAGAGACGTTTTTTTCAGAAAAGTCGCCTTCGACGTAGATGAATACATCGAATGCCAGAAGAAAAGTAAAGCTCCCGACTCTCCAACATATTTCATAGACATCTATCACAAGCAATCGCCTCGCCCGATCAGGGACATCATTGACTTCCGCAGGATCAGCGCCGAGAACACTGTCAAGACCGATGTTGACACGGTAAATCTTGAAAAGGCTGTACACAATCTCAAAAAGACACGGGGCAACCTGCTGGCCGCTCTGATTGTCCTGCTTGCGGTAATTATTACTATTTCATCTGTTTACCTGATGAAACGAATCGAAGCGGACAAGTCAAAAAAGGAAGCGGAGAAGACGAAATCAAAGCTGAACGAAGTAAGCAACGAAGTCAGGAAATATAAAAAGACGGTTTATGACGCGTCAAAGCCATATTCCGGAAAAATCCCTCCACAGAAAGATGCGGAATTAATTTCAGTTCCGGAAAGAAGGGAAGGAATTGTTTCAGCTACAGCCCCTCTTGATTCATGGATGGTGATATTAACCGATCCGGAAATGCAAAGAGTCGCCATAGAAAAGTTCGACGACCCTACATCGGGGATAACACCGGTTTTCCGCATAAGCTCCAGAGCACCTGCTGAAATAAAACTTTGCTCCATCCAAGTTCCGGCGGAAAAGGGGATGAGGTTTGCGGCATCTGCACAGCTTAAAAAAGAGGACCTCGGTTCGGGATATATCGAGCTTATCATAGAAGAGGAACTGCCGGACGGCACAATAAAACAGCTCAAACATAATATCCCGGATGAAATATCAAAATCCGATAAATGGACAAGGAAGACCTCCGTCACCCTGGGAAAAAGCGAAGCCATAAGGGAAAACAGCAAGGTTCGCTTTATTGTCCGAGGACAATTCACCGGTGAAATGCTCATACGGAAATGCAGTTTCAAAAGGGTGGAGTAAATTCATTGCCCCTTCATCATGCCCTTCGCCTGCAACAGCATAACTTCCTATTCCCGACCTTCGTGTCCTTCATACCCTTCGTGGTTAATATAGCATCAATTTGATATGGAATTGAAATTAACGTATACGGGTCATATTCGTGTTGAAAATCTCTGTGCCTCTGTGAGAGATAAATGGATTTAGAATTTTAACCGGAGCCTCCGCACAAAGTATTTTTTTGCATTCGTGAAAATCAGTGTAATTAGTGGACAAGAAGTTGTTAGTTCAACAACCAAATATCAGGCTTCAAACAACTTGCATAAATGCATTTTATGATGCATTTTATATGCACGATAAAGAAATATTATGCATAATGGAGACTTAAATGAGAACAACGCTCGATCTTCCCAATGCCCTTGTAGAAGAAGCCATGAAATTATCGCACCAAAGAACGAAAACTGCCGTACTTGTCACGGCCCTAGAAGATTTCGTCAGAAAAAACAGAATACAGGGACTCAAGAAATTCAGAGGGAAAATCAATTTAAACATTGACCTTGACAAACTAAGGCAGCGCTCATGAGCATCCTAGTTGACTCGTCTGTTTGGGTTGATTATTTCCGTGACACGGGACAGGCGGATGTTCTTGAACTGCTTATTGAGGAAAACCTAGCAGTTACAAATGAGTTGATTCTTGCAGAATTGATACCGCCTCTTAATATGCGTAAGGAATATGGTCTCACTTCGCTTTTACGCGAAATAAAACGTCAACCTATGTCTGTTAACTGGAATGAAATCATTAAGATTCAGACTAATTGCCTGAGCAACGGGATCAACGGAGTCGGAATTCCGGATTTGATGATTGCTCAGAATGCAATCCAGGGAGGACTAAAGCTATTGTCGAACGACAAGCATTTTTCCCTGATTGCCCAGCACACACCTTTAGAGTTGTACCGCTGAACATTGCCTAACACATGAAAATAGCCCATCTCATAGCTCAGTTCTATCCTTATTTCGGAGGTGCCGAGATCTGTGTGCACAACGTATGCAGGACTCTTTCCGATAACGGACACAGTGCGACCGTCATCTGCACCACTCCTCCGGCCGATAGTAAACCAGATCTCAACTACGACATAATCCATCTTTTCCCAAGGACATGCGGTCTTCTCGTAAAATCACCTTTAATCGGGAAGCTTTATCTCGAATACGCATTGTCAAAACTTCAGAAAAAGCACAAGTTCGACCTCTGGCAGGTGACCATGGGATACCCGCTCGGCATTTATGCGGCTGATTTTTTCAAAAGAAACAAAATCCCCTGTGTATTGAGATGCTGCGGCGAGGACATACAGAAATATCCGGAAATAGGATATGGATACCGTCTGAACAGGAAAGCGGACTCGCTTGTAAAGGCGAAATATCCGCTCTTCGACGGATTTGTCGCCCTCACGCCGAGCGTAATGGAGGAATATCTCGCCCTCGGCATCCCGGAAGATAAAGTCGCGATAATACCGAACGGGGTGAACACTGCGAAATTCGCAGAAATAAGGATGAAGTCCGACAGGGCCGCAGTCAGAAGAAAATACGGATTGTCGGAGGACAGTCTTTTAATACTTACAGTCGGCAGGTATCATCCGAAGAAGGGCTTCGACGAGATTCCAGAGATAGCAAAAATACTCGCAGGCAAAAACATCGCATTTAACTGGGCAGTGGTCGGAAAAAACTGCGGACAGATCGCCGCCAAGTTCCCGAAATGCCAGAGTCTCGGAATAAAAACAATTGAAAATTTCGCAAAATCGGGAGGAGATGTTTTCTCTCTTCCGTCGGCGGAACTCATAGAACTTTACTGTGCCTCCGACATCTTCGTACTGCCAACGCTGATTGAGACTTTCGGGATGGTTCTTGTCGAGGCGATGGCTGCCGGTCTTCCTATTGTGACAACCGACGCCCCCGGAGTCAGGGACGTGATAGATGACGGAGAAAACGGACTCAAGGTGCCTGTCGGAAATCCCAGAGCTGTGGCGGACATGGTCTGCTTCCTAGTAAAAAACTCGGAATTGTCGAGAAAATTGTCAGATAATTCAATCAGGCAAGCAAAAGATTCATATGATTGGGAAATAGTTACCGGGAAGTATATCGCCTTATATGACAAGATTTTAAAAGGACACTAAAATGTGCGGAATCAGCGGATTCTTCAATTACATAAGACCTGAACGCAGAGATATTCTCGCGAGGATGAACACATCACTGTCCCACAGGGGGCCTGACGGAGAAGGGATTTTTCTGGAAAACGGAGTCGGGCTTGCGCACCGCCGTCTTGCGATAATAGACATTGCAACAGGGAATCAGCCCATGACTTCTTCCGACGGCAGATATGTTACCGTTTTCAACGGCGAAATCTACAATTATATTGAACTGAAGGCGGAGTTGTCCGGACGAGGATCAATATTCAGAACTTCATCCGACACTGAAGTCATTGCGGAGGCGTTGAAAACATGGGGCATCGAAGACGCCGTGAGAAAATTTAGGGGGATGTTCGCGTTTGCCGTCCTGGACAGGACGGACAATGTGCTGTATCTCGCCAGGGACAGGAGCGGAATAAAACCGCTTTACTGGGCGGAAAAAGACAAGAGCATATTCTTCGCGTCTGAAATGAAGACACTTCTGGATATTCCGGAAATTTCAAGGAAGGCCGACGTGTCCAGCCTGAACGATTTCCTGACTCTCGGATTTACGATTCCGCCGAAAACGGCATGGAAAGATATAAAATGTTTTCCGCCCGCCCATTACGCCGCCATCAGGGTGAACGGGGATGTTTCCCCCCGCAGATACTGGAATCTTGAATTTTCTGAAAATAAAATCTCCCTGGATCAGGCGGTGGAAAGCCTGGAGGAGAAGCTGTCCGGAGCCCTTAAATATCATGTGAGGTCGGATGTCCCCATCGGGGCGTTTCTTTCGGGCGGAATTGATTCATCGCTTCTTGTCTATCTCCTCAGGAAAAAAGGAATTGTCGAAAAAATCAGCACGTTCAATGTGAAGTTTTCCGAAAGCTCCTTTGATGAATCCGCCTATGCGGAGGAAGTGGCGAAAATAATCGGCACCGACCACCATGTGCTTGAAATAGATGAGGGAACCCCGGAAATCCTTGAGAAAGTCCTATCCCAATATGATGAACCTTTTGGTGACAGTTCATGCATCCCCACATATCTTATCTGCCAGAAGATGAAAGAGCATGTCAAGACGGTAATCTCGGGAGACGGGGGAGATGAACTTTTCGGAGGATATGACCGGATACGGAACGCAGGATTCACGCACCGTCTGAAAAATCTTCCTTTCAAAAACCTGGTTTCCGGAGCCCTTAAAGCCTGCAAACCTCTCATCGGAACCGAAAGATACAGGCAATACAGCAAGATCCTTTCCTTTTCCAATGCCGAACTGCCAGAGCTATTCTGTCTCTTTCACACATATTTCGGAGATAAGGACAAGGAATCAATGCTGACAGATTCCTTCCTGGAAGCCGTAAGAGAAGAAACGCCCACATGGAAAAGCATGTCCCGGTTCATCCCGGACAACAGCGGTACCCGTATCGAAAATCTCATGCTCGGGATGGAATTCAATCTAAATCTGCATGCCGACTATCTCAGGAAAGTGGATATTGCGAGTTCCGCACACGGTGTCGAGGTCAGAGTGCCTTTCCTCGACAATGAAGTGATTGACTTTTCCGCACGGCTTCCGTTCAAAATGAAAATAGGCTCCGGCGAATGCAAGCACCTCCTCAGGGAAACTTTCAGAAGACGTATTTCCCCAGGACTTGGAAACAGGAAGAAACAAGGCTTCGGCATCCCGTTCGATTCCTGGTGCAATGGACCGATGCGCAGCCATATAAAAGATCTGCTTTTCTCGGATGCCGACGGAAAAGGACTATGGCGGATTGCCGACAGGAAGGAGGTCATGGGACTCTATGAAGCCTTTTCCGACCCCTCGACACGCAACTACGGCCTGCTGAGCAGACATCAGATTTACCAGAGGATGTTCATGCTGTGCGGAATCCAGACATGGATGAAAAAATTCAACCCGGAACTGTAATGCAAAAAGAGAAAATAAAAATCATCTGCCTGATCGGCCAGCTTGGAAGTGGCGGAAGTGAAAAACAATTATATCTTTTTCTCAAACATCTGGAGAGAAATAAAATCTGCCCTACGGTTGTCGTCTCTTCCAGCTTAGGGACAAATAAATGGGAGGACGATATCAAATCCCTTTCAGTCCCTGTGATTTTCCTGGACAGTAAATCAAAAATATCCAAATTGCTTGAATTCAGATCCCTTGTTTCAAAACTTAAACCGGACATGGTTTTCTCCTGGAGCTTCCATACCAACTCCTATTACTGGTCTTGTCCGAGAAGCATTAAATTCACGGGATCTCTCAGGAATGAACTATCCCTCGCCTCTAATGAATTATCCATATTTCACCGATTTTTTTCACGGCATGTTCCCAGCATGATTGTAAATTCACGCCTTCCGAGGGAAGAACTTTTGAAAAAAGGCTTTGCCGATGAGAAAATATGTGTTGTCCGCAACATCGTAGAGAATATTGATAACAATACGGATGAAAAAGGTGTTGGCATCAGAATGAAAAACAATATCCCTGAAGATGCGATACTGGTAACGGGAATAGGCAGGAACTCGCATCAGAAGGATTTCAATTTCTTCATTGATGTTTTCGCAAAGGCTTCAGCGGCCAACAGCAGATTGCATGGTTTAATCCTTGGTAGCGGAGGCACCGCAATGCTAGGAAAAATTAAAATTGCCAGACTAGAGGACAAATTCACCATTCTCGGAGAGGTCAAATCCGTAATGCCGTTCCTGAAGGCAAGCGATATTTTCTTCCTTTCTTCAAGACACGAGGGGATGGCAAACGCCCTTCTCGAAGCATTACAGGCTGGATGTTCAATACTGACGACAAATGTCGGAGGATGCGCAGATATTTTCGAAAACTGCGACAAGGATGTTTTAGAGAAAATATTACTGAACGACAGAGATACGGACGTAGCGGCGGCAAAACTGCTCCACTTGACGGAAAACAGTAGCATCCGGGATTATTTGAAAACAAACCGCGAGTCCTTCATTTCAAAGTTCAGCCATGAAAAGATTATGCCGAAATATTATAAGGCGCTTGGATTTGATAATCCGGACGATAAAAAAAATCCAGAATAAAATTTTAGTTTCTACAATACGAATTATATTAACCGCCTATTTAAAACTTAAGGAACACTAATGAAAAATAAAAGCATTGCCCTTGTCGGAGCCGGCTACTGGGGGAAAAATCTTGCCAGGAGCCTTTCGGAACTGGGAGTTATCCGCTCCATCTGCGACCAGTCGGAAGAAATACGCGAGAGCATGAAAAAACTCTATAAGGACGTATCGGTGACCGGTGATTTCAATTCCGTACTTTCGGACAATGGTGTCGAATCCGTTTTCATCGCATCTCCGGCGGTAATGCATTTCGAACAGGCGAAGAAGGCTTTGCTCGCTGGAAAGCATGTGTTCGTTGAAAAACCGCTTTCCCTCAGCGTGGAAGACGCGGAGGAGCTGATAAAGATTGCGGAATCCCGGAAAAAAATACTTTTCGTCGGGCACATACTTCATTATCATCCGGCGGTTATCAAAATGAAGAAGATAATTGCCGAAGGCACGATAGGAAAACTCCAGTACATATATTCCAACCGCCTCAATCTCGGAAAAATACGCACCGAAGAAAACATCCTCTGGTCATTTGCACCACACGATATTTCACTCATCCTCGGACTCACAGGGGAAGAGCCCTCATATATCGACTGCTCCGGCAGCAGCTTCCTCAATCCTGACATTGCGGACATCACCATGACAAACCTCAAGTTCCCGTCAGGTGTCGGCGCGCATATTTTTGTGAGCTGGCTGAACCCCTTCAAGGAGCAGAGACTGGTTGTCATCGGTTCAAAAGGAATGCTTGTCTTCGAGGATACGAAGGGGACTGATGAAAAACTCCTCTTCTATTCCCATACAATCGAATGGAAAAATGGACTGCCGGTTCCGCATAAGGCCGATGCCGCCGCCATCAGGATATCCGATATCTGGGAAGAGCCTCTGAAGGCCGAATGCAGTGCATTTTTAAAGGCGGTTGAAACTGGCAACGAACCTATGACTTCAGGAAAAGAGGGATTGAGGGTTCTGAAAGTCCTCAAGAAATGCCAGACATCCATCGAGCTTCAGTCCAAGAATCCAGTCAAACATCCAAATGAAGTGAAGGATCTTAAATATTACGCCCATCCAACTGCGTTTGTCGACAACGGCGCTCAAATCGGGAAAGGGACGAAAATCTGGCATTTCTCGCACATCTACAAAGGTGCTGAAATCGGGGAGAATTGCATCCTCGGACAGAATGTCAGCATTGCCGACGGAGTGAAGATGGGAAACAATGTCAAAATTCAGAACAATGTCTCCATTTACACCGGCGCCATAATTGAGGACGACGTATTCTTCGGCCCGTCGTGCGTCCTTACAAATGTCACCAATCCCAGAAGCCAGGTACTGCGGCATTCGCTATATGAAAAAACCGTTTTCAAACGCGGCACGACAATCGGCGCCAACGCCACGGTCGTCTGCGGGATCACACTGGGCAGATATTCATTCATCGCCGCAGGTGCCGTAGTCGCCAAAGATGTTCCCGACTATGCCCTCATGATGGGGGTTCCCGCCAAACAGAAAGGATGGATGAGCCGTCATGGACATCTGCTCAAAAATCCAGACAAAGACGGCATGATGGTCTGCCCGGAAAGCGGATATAAATACAAGGAAGCCAAACCTGGCGTCCTGAAATGCCTCGATCTCGACGAGGATCAGCCGTTACCGGAAGACAAGAAGCTCGGCAAAAAGACCTATGATGAGTTCAAGCATTAAATTCAAGACGGAATTTATGAACACACATGCTAATATAAATTATCAGGTGATTGAACAGAATGGAACTCCGGCATTCGCCGTCGTTCCTTTCAAAGACTTCTTGCGCCTTATTAAACCTGAACCAACAATACCTCACGAGGTCGTCGGCCTTGTTATAAAAAAAGACATAAGTATTACTCGCGCCTGGCGGGAATATTTAAAACTTACCCAGAAAGAGGCAGCAAAAAAGGCTGGGATCACGCAGGCAGCGCTTTCTCAAATAGAAAAAAAAGGGAGTTCTCCTCATAAGGCTACTCTTGCGAAACTCGCAAAAGCCTATGACATCGAAGCTGAACAGATTGAAGAATAGTTTCCAGGGGGAAACACCCTCTTTGTATTGACTACTGATTAACCAGGATTCCCCGACAAGAAGATCTACGACGAGTTTAAAAAATAAAATTCGGCCGGATTTTATTTATTAATAGCACCTGAGACAATTGAAAAATCATACCAGCGCATTACATTGTCTTACAAAGGAGATTTACCTATGACAACTCTGACCATAAGACTATCTGACAACCTTAAATCAGAACTTGATCACTTAAGCCAGCTGGAACATAAGGCTGCAAGCGACATTGTAAGAGAATCGCTTCGCCGATACATCGCCACTGAGAAATTCCGATCCATACGTAAAAAAATCCTGCCTTTTGCAGAAGCTCAAGGCCTGTTGACTGACGAGGATATTTTCAAGGCTTTGTCATGAAGGTCATTATTGACGCCAACGTCGCAATATCCGCTGTTGCAGCAAGAGGGCTTTGTGAATCCGTAATGGAGCTGTGTCTCGAACAGCACCAGATAATTCTTTGCAAAGAAATCATTGATGATATTAGAGAGAAACTTGTGAAGAAAATACATGGCCCTCAGACAATTGTAGACGACTACCTGAAAATGCTTCTCAGCTGTTCAGAAATTCACGTTCCTGAAAATATCAGATCTGATATCTGCCGGGATCCCGATGACAAAATTATTCTTGGATTAGTTAAACCTTCAAATGCCCGCTTTATCATTACCGGTGACAAGGATCTTCTTGTCCTTGGTTCATATCTAAGTGCCAAAATTGTATCTCCCAGACAATTTTGGAATGAGAATATAAACAGTTAGCATCAAACACTATAATCGTTTTGAATCCATTAAACTGGAAAACTGGACAGAATAAATTGTTCGGTTTTCGCTCAGCAAAAAACTAACAATTATGCGTTTTTCGTGTGATTAGTATGTTTCGTGGTTTATATTTTTACACTTAATTCAATTTCAAAGTCTAAACTTAATATTTCAGAGGTTTCACAATGAAAGTTCCATTACTCGATTTAAAAGCCCAGTTCAATCCGATAAAAAGTGAAGTCATGAATGCTGTAGAGGCGGTTTTCGAATCCCAGCAGTTCATCAACGGACCGCAAGTGAAAGAGCTTGAAAAGCAGATCGCCGCATATTCCGGATGCAAAGCCGGAATCGGGGTTTCCAGTGGAACCGATGCCCTCCTCTGCGCCCTCATGGCACTCGGCATCAAGGCCGGCGATGAAATCATCACCACCCCTTTCACCTTCTTCGCCACGGCCGGATGCATCTGGCGCGTCGGCGCAAAACCTGTCTTTGTCGACATCGACATCAAAACATACAATATCGATGTGGACAAAATAGAGAGGGCAATCACTAAAAAGACCAAGGCAATCATGCCAGTCCACCTTTTCGGACAGGTTGCAGACATGGATCCCATCATGGAAATCGCAAAGAAATACAACCTCTTTGTAATCGAAGACGCATGCCAGAGCATCGGTGCCTCATACAAGGGCAGAAAAGCGGGGTCAATCGGAACCATAGGATGCTTCAGCTTCTTCCCGTCTAAAAACCTCGGCACCGCAGGCGACGGAGGAATGATTGTGACTCAGGACGCCGTCTTGGGCGAACAGCTCGAAATCATGCGGGGACATGGGTCTAAACCAAAATATTTCCATCAGGTTGTCGGAGGAAATTTCCGTCTTGACACTCTTCAGGCGGCAATCCTCCTGGTCAAGCTCAAACACCTCGACAGTTGGTCAGAAGCGCGCAGAAGCAACGCCGCGAAATACGACAACCTTCTGAAAAGCATGCATTCCATCGTCAGACCCCATATTGAACCGCACAATGTTTCCATCTACAATCAGTATGTGATACGCGTTCCAAAAAGAGATGAATTGAGGAAGTTCCTCACCGAAAAAGGCATTGGAACAGAAATTTATTATCCCCTCAGCCTTCATGAACAGACCTGCTTCAAGGAACTCGGACACAGAAAAGGCGATTTCCCGGAATCAGAGGCCGCCGCCGCGGAAACTGTCGCCCTTCCGGTTTATCCTGAGCTGACTGATGAACAGATCACATACGTGTCTGAATCCATTAAATCTTTCTACAAATAAATTTCCGCGAAATTTGTAAAATGAAAATTCTACTCTGTGCAGACGACAGAAGTGCAAACACTTTGGCTTGGGCAAAAGGATTCAGGGAACTTGGAGCCGAAGTCCTCATCGCATCCGTCAGGGCTGAGAAAGATTCCGACGGCGTGATCGCCATAGGAAACCCGCGTATTCCCGCAAGGCTCAACTTCCTTTTATCCACACGAAAACTCCGCACACTGATAGCCCGCTACAAACCGGACATACTGATAGGATACCGGATCACAAGCTACGGCTACCTCTGTTCATGCACCGGATTCCACCCATTGGTACTCGCCGCCCAGAACGAACAGATCACCTATCTCCCAAAGCCCAACCTGATCAGGAAGAAAATACTAGAGTTCTTTGCCGGAAAAGCCATACGCAAATCCGATCTCATCCACGCCTGGGGGGAAAATATGCTCGGGAGACTCAAGGAGCTAGGTGCCGATGAAAAAAACGTCCTAGTCCTCCATCGCGGAATAGACTTGAACCTCTTCACCCCGTCGGCGCGGAAACCGGAAACCGGCAATCCTGTTTTCATCTCCTCTAGATCCCTCTTTCCGGAATATAAGATAAACAGGATCGTGGAAGCCTTCTCCGTACTCCTCAAGAAAATCCCGGGCGCGAATCTGAAGATCATAGGCGAAGGCCCTGAAAAAACCAATCTGATCAACCTGGCAAATTCGCTCGGCATATCCGGAAAAGTGGAATTCACCGGCAACCTTTCACCGTTGCAAGTAGCGGCAACGCTAAAGAACTCGGACATCTATCTCTCCATCATAGAATCCGAAGGCGTATCAAGTTCCCTTCTGGAAGCCTGCGCATGCGGCGCTTGTCCGATTGTAACCGACATGCCAGCATCCAGAATGCTGATCGAAGACGGAAAAAACGGAACTCTGATAAATCCGGATATGACAATATCAGATCTCGCAGAGATAATGGTAAAAACTGCGGAAAACACAGACCTGCGCGAATCTGCGGCAAAAATAAACACCGATCTCGTCAAGGACAAATTCGACTTCAGAAAAAACATCTCTAGGTTCCTGGACACATACGGGAATCTTGTT
>CAMCYE010000095.1 GCA_945883805.1 Victivallis vadensis
CCGGGAAACTTGCGTTTCTTGCCGTTTTCTGCGAATTTCGCAAGAAGTCCTCCGACTTCAATCTCCTGTTCCGGCAGTCCGATCTTTGTCGCGAGTTCATGTGCGGTCCCTTTGAACTTGCCGACAGCGGAGAGTTTTCCCTCGAGAACCAGTAGCAGGCTTATTATTTCCCTGCTTGCAAGCTTGTATGACTGAACTCCTGGCTGATGGAAGGCGTTGATGTGGATGAGTTCGGCGTAAAATGCCACAGCCCTTTCATAAAGCGCTATAATCATTCCCATATTGAACGCATTGACATCCATTATCTGCATCTCGATGACTTGACGGCCTTTTGAGTGAAGCGCATTTGCGAGTCCGGCCTTGAAGCCGTGCAGGTAGTCGCCCATGCTGATGTTTTCCGTTATCGGAATGTCCATGCTGTCCTTCAGTACCTCTATGAAAGTCACAAAAAAGTCATTTTTCCCGTCGTTCAACTGTTGGATGAAGGCATGGGCGTCGGTGCCGCCTTTGTTGCCGAAAACATTCAGTCCTTGATTGACAATGTTGCCGTCAAGATCTTTTTCCTTTCCGATGCTTTCCATTACGAGTTGCTGGAGATAGCGTGAAAGCAGGACTAGGCGGTCGGAGTAGGGGACTATCACCATGTTCTTATCGCCGCGCCCGTTGCCTGCGATATGCCACATTGCCGCAAGAAGGTATGAAGGGTTTTCCCTTACGTCGGATTCCCTTGTGAGCGTGTCCATCCTGCAGGCGCCTGCGATGAAACTTCTGAAATCAATTCCTGCGAGTGCGGCGGGGAGGTGCCCGACCACGCTTGTTTCACTTGTGCGTCCGCCGATTGATTCCGCCATCGGGAACACTTTCAGCCAGTTATTTGATTTTGAATATTTGTCCAGTTCACTGTCTTCCATGGTGATCGCACAGGCATGTTTCGTGAAATCGAGCCCCGCCTCCCTGTAAATCTTCTCAAAGGCGATTGTGTTGTTCTTGGTTTCCTGCGTTCCGCCCGATTTGGAAATGCTCAGGACGAGTGTGCTCTTGAGGTTGACGGCTTTCATCACATCGCTGACACCGGCTGTGTCGGTGTTGTCGGTGAAATAGATTTTCAGATAGCCTTTTCTCTTGCCGTTGCCGAGTTCGTTCCAATACGGGCCGTTTATTGCGAACTGCAGAAGTTGGGGGCCGAGGGCTGATCCGCCGATTCCGTTTATTACTACCGAATCCAGTTTTTTGCCGGTGCTGCCCTTGATGACTCCGCTGCGGACATCTTCGACGAATTTTTCGACATCTGCGAAAAGCTGGCTTGAAGGATAGGCTGTGCGGTCCGTGAAATGAGTCACTTTCCTGTTTTCGTCAGGGTTCTTTATTTCTCCGGCTTCTATTTTTTTCATTTCCGCATGTGCGCTTGCGAATTTCGCAGACAACTGTCCGAGATCGTTTTCCGTGAAATTCATTCCGGCCACATTAAGAGTGAAGCCTGATTCTCCGTCTATGAAGGCATAGTCTCTGTTTCTTTCAGTCCATTCCGCTGATGTCATATTAAATACCCCTATTTAAAGTTTATGTTTTACGAGTTGTATTCTTTGGAAAGGGACGCGTCAGCCGCCCCAGTCATCCGACGGGGTAAAAGTGACGCGGCTACAATTTGGAATTGACTGTAGCCACGGCACTCTGTTGCCGTGTGCTTTGCTTGCAAGCCCGTAAAGATAAGGCAATCATTGAAAATTGCCAGTTGACGGGAATTTTGTTTTCTTTGAAATATTCAGCGTCTTGGAGTATCTTCGCAACAATATGAAATATACGGAGAAAAATAGAATGGGAAAACAGAGGGATGATATAGTCATCAGGACTGCAGTGTCCCATGACTTGAAAAGCATTGTCAAGTTGACGGAAAATGAATTCCGTAATGCGTCCATGGATGCGAAAATCGAAGATATGCTCGGGGGTACGCCTTGGATTGAAATAAAAGCGGCGGTTTTGAAGACCGAGCTTGAGAAGAATCCGGACGGATGTTTTGTGGCGGTTTTGGAGGGGGAGATTGTCGGATACATCACCACGATCATTGTCAGTGTTGCGTCGCGGGGTGTTATTGCGAATATCGCAGTTTCCTCGAAACTCCAGGGCAGGGGCATAGGCAGGAAACTCATAGGCATGGCGCTTGAGCATTTTAAAAAGCTGGGTCTGCATCAGGCCAAGATAGAAACCTTGGCGAGCAATCAGGTGGGCCAGCATCTCTATCCGTCGCTCGGATTCAGGGAAGTGGAAAGGCAGGTCCATTACATCATGCCGCTTTCGGAAAAGAAGAAGGAGTCATGAAGGATGAATGATAGAAGTTCATCTTTTCACATTCGGATCTTATTGAATTGCGGCTTCTTCTAGTCGTTCAGAGACCCAGAGCTTTATGATGGATTGCCTAGGAACACCAATACGTCTGGCTTCTCTGTCAAGGGAATGAATCATCCAGACAGGGAAATCCACGTTGACTCTCTTCTGATCTTGTTTAGGCCTTTTAGCTTTGGAAAGGGCAAGATGTTTACTGATATCCTTGCCTTCGTCAAATAATTTGTCCAAATCTTTAGCTTTCATAAATCTCAACCTCCTCTGTTCTGGCTCGCCGCACTGAAATGATTCTTATGTCTTCGTTCCGGAACGTTATGATTCCTGACCAGTGCTTATTTTTTATTTTTCCTATCACCATATGTCGGGGTTCATCTATTGTTTTTGCTGGAATATCAATCAAGTTGGGATCATTCCATAAAGCTTGTGCTTCAATGAAATCGATGCCGTGCTTGGACTTGTTTGATTCGCTTTTCTTAAGATCAAATTCAAAGTTCATGGTATAGATATTATACCATAAATATATATATTGTCAATATTGGGTGTTTGACTGATTATTCTTTCCGTCTCCTGCGAAATACAAAGCGAATCAGGGTTCTCGCTTTTACGTCAGGAGCTTCGCGACCTTACTTGGCTTGCGCTTCGCATCATGCAAACCGGCATTCTGCCTTTTCTCATAAAAGAGGTTCCTCATTCTTATACTCATTATAAATCAAATCACCTGTTCTACCACGAAGGACGCGAAGAGCACTAAGATAGATGAAATCTAGTATTATACCTTCGTATCCTTCATACCCTTCGTGGTTAATATGGTATTAATTCTTCTTTTGCAAGTCATTCAAGAAACTCATCGGCTCCACTCCCAGCGAATATCGCCGTCAGATGAAACCCTACGGGCAGAAGGATTAATGGATGGTTGGGTTTATTAATTAATTATTGGTAAATAAATTTTTCCCTCACGGAAAAATTTATAGGTCACTCTTTCCAATACGGCGATATCTGCCTGAGTCTTTCGATAATCGGCGGAAATTTTTCGATTATGTAATCAATTTCCCCGTCTGTGTTGAATCTTGAAAGACTGAAACGGATTGAGCCGTGTGCTGCCGTGTATGGTACTCCCATCGCCCGCAGGACGTGTGAGGGCTCAAGGCTTCCTGTCGTGCATGCGCTACCGCTTGACGCACAGATCCCGAGCTGGTTTGCCAGCAGGAGAATGGCTTCGCCTTCTATGAATTCAAAACTGATGTTTGCCGTATTAGGCAGGCGGTTCTGGATGTCGCCGTTGACTCTTGTCTTGGGAATCCTGGAAGTGAGTTCCTTTTCAAGCCTGTCCCGGAGTTCCTTCACTTTTGTGTTTTCGATCTTCATGTTTTTCTGCGCGAGTTCCGCAGCTTTGCCGAGGGCAACAATGCCGGTGACGTTTTCGGTGCCGCCCCTGCGGCTGCGTTCCTGGTGTCCGCCGATTATGTAGGGGCGGAACCTGACACCGCGTTTCACATAGAGGGCTCCGACACCTTTCGGAGCATGAAGCTTGTGTCCGGAAAGGCTCAGCATGTCAATATTGTCTCTGGAAAGATTAATCGGGATTTTTCCGACAGCCTGCACTGCATCCGTATGGAACAACGCGCCGTGCAGGTGTGCGATTTCCGCAATTTCATGGACCGGATAGATGTTGCCGGTCTCGTTGTTCGCCCACATGACGGACACGACGGCGGTTTCGGCGTCCACTTCCTGTTTTAGTTTGTCCATGTCAATCCGGCCTTTTGCATCGACGGGGATTTCCTCGACCCTGTATCCGCGCCTGACAAGTTCGGAGCCGAGGTTTTTGACGGCTGGATGTTCGACTTTGCTTATTACGATTTTCCGTCTTTCCGGGTTCAGGAAAAGGGCGCTCATGATTGCGGAGTTGTCGCTTTCCGTACCGCAACTCGTGTAAATGATTTCCGTAGGTTCGCACCCCAGGAGAGATGCGAGGGATTCCCTGCCCTTTTTGATATGCGAGGCGACCTGTCCGCCGAACGTGTGTATGCTCGAAGGATTGCCGTACATCTCGCAGAAGAACGGTTTTATCGCCTCGAAAACTTCAGGATCTGTCTGCGTGCTGGCGTTATTGTCAACGTATATCACTTTGTTCATAAATAATTCCTTATTATTGCTACATGTTTTACGCTTTGAGTCACAAGTTTTAAGTTTTAGGTTTTAAGGAAAGCATTCACTGCCGTCCCATGGATTATTGGATTGCTGGATTAATTCGCCTGAGGCGAATTAATCCGTCATCCTGTGGGATGACTGTGGAAAGCATTGACTATTCCCGGAAAAATAATCTCCTGCTTAACTCTTAACACTTAACTCTTAACTCTTAACACTTAACACTTAACACTTAACACCGTCTACCGCTATTTATTTTCGGCATCCGTACATTTCGAAATCTCCACGGTCAGATGTACGATTTCGCTTTGGGCGCCCAATATGTCCTTGTAATATTTCAAGTCACGGGGATTGCTTGCGATTATGGATACAATGCAGGCATATTTGTTCATGCCCACTTTCCATACGTGCAGATCGCTTATGCGCGTGTCGGAATCGGATTCGATTAGTTTCTTTATCTTTCCGGAAACAGAATCGCCGACTTCCTTGTCGAGAAGTATGACCCCGGTTTCCTTCAGCAGGGAATATGTCCATCTTATGACAAGGAATGCGCCTGCGATACCCATCATCGGATCCAGCCAGTTCCAGCCCATTAACTTTCCACCGAGAAGTGCGAAGATCGCAAACACCGAAGTCATCGCATCCGCAAGGACGTGGATGTATGCGGCTTTCATATTGAGATTCTCGTGTTCGTGATGGTGGCCGTGATCGTGGTCATCATGGTCGTGATGATGGTGATGATGGCCTTCTTTTTTAATATTGAGCAGGAGCATGCTCAGGACATTTACCGCAAGTCCGATCACCGCAATCAGAATCGCCTCATTGTATTTGATTTCAAGCGGCTGAAAAAACCGGATGATTGAGACGTATCCCATAAAGAGGCCGACGAAACCGAGGATTATTCCGCTCGTGAATCCTCCGAGAACTTCGAGTTTCCAAGTTCCGAACGTGTAACTCCTGTCTGATGCGTGACGGCGTGCGAATATGAAGGCGAGAAGCGAAATAGTGAGCGCCAGCGCATGGGTGCTCATGTGCCATCCGTCCGCAAGCAGTGCCATCGAATGGTAAAGCCATCCCGCAATGATTTCCACGGACATCATGGCAAGAGTGAGAACCACCACCCAGAATGTCCTTCTTTCAGCCTTCCCTTCCGTCAGACTGAAAATATGCGAGTGCTGATAAGGCGATATGTCTTTTGTATGCATTAGCCCTTTATTATATCTTTTGTCAGGCATATAAATTTTTCCCGCAGGGGAAAAATTTATTACTTCACTTCTTCCACCGTCAGTTCCGGCGCGACAAATTCGCGGAGCTTGTCCTCGACAGTGTTTTTCAGCGTTACGCCTGACGCCGGGCATGTCGCGCATCTTCCGCAAAGGCGGACAATCACTTTGTCGCCCTGAATGTCAATCAGTTCGATGCTGCCGCCGTCAGTTTCAAGCATCGGCTTTATTTCCTTGTCAATGACTTCCTGGACCTTCATGACTTTCTGCACGGTTGTCATTTTGTGCGGGGCAGGGGGCGCCGTAGGCTTTTTGGACTCTGTCCTCCAGAGCTCATCGAGGATCTGCTGGATATCGTCGAGACAGCAGCCGCAGCCACCGCCGGCTTTGGTATAGTTCGTGATTTCCTCGGCCTTGCGCAGATTGTTAAGCTTTGCGACTTCGCGTATCTTCGTATCGGTCACCCCGAAACATTTGCAGATGACAGCTCCCTCTTGGTCGGTCTCGGCGACTGCGGTCTTTTCGCCCCTGTAGTTTGCGATTGCGGCCTGAAGCGCTTCCATCCCCATTACGGAGCAGTGGAGCTTCTCCTCGGGAAGTTCGCCGAGGACATTGACGATGTCCTTGTTGGTGACTTTTGCCGCCTGCTCAAGGGTCATGCCTTTCACCAGTTCCGTCAATGCGGACGATGAAGCTATGGCGCTGGCGCAGCCGAAAGTCTTGAATTTTACATCCGCTATTTTCTCTTTTTTCGCGTCAAGCTTGATGAAAAGCTTGAGTGCGTCTCCACAGCGTATGTTCCCGACTTCTCCTATCGCGTCCGCATCTGCTATTTCGCCGACATTCCTCGGATTCAGAAAGGCATCCATCACTTTTTTATTGTAATCCCACATAAAGCACCTTTGTTGTTAGTTCCAGTTGCACTACCGTCCCATGGATGAATAGATGAATGGATTGCTGGATGGTTGGGTATCAAAGACATAAAACATCTTAGATAAATTATCCGAAATGCCTTTCCAATAAGTCTCATGCATCTCTATGACTTTTGTGTTGTCTTGAACTCAAACACCATTCATCCATTTATCCAAGCAACCATCAAACCATTCCTCGGAATTATACATCTTTGCAGAGGCTAGTTCAAATAGTATCGGGATTTTCATCTGTCGAACGGCAATGCGTTCTGTACGCCCGGCATGGGCGCGAACTGATGGGGTTCCCACCTCATTCGACATGGCGCGGAAGTCCCCTGTGCCGATCCCGTATATTGGCCAAACAATATGCCAATCACTATCCGCATCAGAGGAAAACAATTCCATGAACCGCAATATGCGGACCCGCATGTGCGGTGGCGGGGGAGCTAATCACTCCCCTTGACCCGATTGGATGTCTCCGCGGATGATCGAGCCATTCTCCAGCATTTCCTGACTATCCACCGGAATCAGAATCTCATTTCGCCGCAGGAACCATGGCGTAAAGGGTGGGTTGTAACGTGCCCATATCGGTTCGCCCAGTATTCGGAACCCATTTTTCTCAATCCACGACTCCAGTTCCTGTCTGTATTTAAGGTAGCGGCTTTCACTCCATGTGCCGGAGTACTGCACGGACGCCATGCGCCGCGCCTGTACCTGACGCAGTTTCACATCCGGATCCTCCGGAACCGGCAGGGTTTTCAGTGTGAATGAAATGGGCATAGTGAAGGAAACCGCCCAGCCTCCTTCCGCACGTTGCTGTCCCACCGGAGTCGTCATTGCGATCTTCTCTGATGCGGGTTCCTGGGATACCGGGGCCGTCATTGCGATCTTGGTTTGTGATCGGTTCTTGCCGGATATGTAGCCAAAAAGCCTCCTGAACGCTTTGTTCCCTGCGTCCTCCAGCGTTCCATCCACCACGGTCTCCGCCACAACATGAGCCGGATAATCGCGAAGTTCGAAATCCTTCGCCTTGACCATGACTTTGTAGTTCACCTCGTCGGTTGTAATGGCACACCCCCCTGCTATGGATGACAGAATAATTACAGTAATGATCGACGCTATACGATGCATTGCAGTTCCTTTCTTTTATCGAGCCTCCTGCCGAACAGTTCTATGGGATGGGGCTGGAAATCATTCATTTTTACCTATAACATCCAAACTTCAGGAAGACCACCGCGCCGGATTACCTGAAGGCGATTGGTTGTTCTTGAGTTTTTTAATCTTCCAATACAAAAAAACAGTTTTTGGTGGACGGGCCCTATTTGTACTTTTCCATTTCGGTCTTGACTTTTTCTACGATGAAGTCCACAATTCCCTCAAGTGGCAGGAGTGTGCTTTCCTTCTGGCCCCTTATCTTGAATTCCACCTGGTTGTTTGGCAGGTTTTTCGGGGAGGTGATTAACCTGAACGGAACTCCGAGAAGGTCTGCGTCGGCGAACATGAATCCGGGTTTTTCACCGCGGTCGTCATAAATGACTTCGATGCCCTTGGCGATCAGTTCATTGTATATTTTGTCCGTGACCTCTCCGACATTTTTGTCGTTCGGGGTGATGGAGCAGATATGGACTTGGTAGGGCGCTATGGAAATCGGCCAGATCGGGCCGTAATCGTCAAAGTTCTGTTCTATCACTGAAGCCATTGTACGGCCTACGCCGATACCGTAGCATCCCATTATTATCGGATGAGATTTGCCGTTCTGGTCCAGGAAAGTGCAGTTCATCGCGGCGGAATATTTTGTGCCGAGCTTGAATATGTTACCGACTTCGATCCCGCGTTTGAGGAGGAGCGGCTGGCCTGTGACAGGACACGGATCGCCTTCGCGGACCGTAGCTATGTCGGTGACTTCCGCGCCGGGAAGGTCTCTTTCGAGATTGAAGTTCTTGAAATGATGATCAAGTTCGTTTGCGCCGACAATCAGGTTTGACGAACCGGCAATTGAATTGTCCACGACTATTCTGATTTTCTTCGGATCCAGTGCGAGAGGGGAAGCGTAGCCCGGTTCGGCTCCGGCTTTCCTGATCCTGTCATCGCTCGCGAATTTAAGATCATTCGCCTTGATGAAGTTTTTGAGCTTACTTTCATTGACCTCGAAATCCCCGCGGATCAATGCAAAAATAAGATTGTCGCTGTCATCCAGGTAGAATACCGCCTTGCCCGTGTTTTCAGGCTTCATTCCGAGGAAGGATGCGACATCCTCGATGGTCTTTTTTTCCGGGGTATGGACTTTCTCGAGAGGCAGGGCGGGTGATTTTTCATATTTCCATGCGGCGACCGCGACCTCGCGGTTCGCCTTGTACGAAGCGTCTGGCGACATGAAAATCGTGTCTTCGCCGCATTCCGCCAACGCCATGAATTCATGTGACACATTGCCGCCCATCATGCCGGGATTGGACTGGATTGAGACGCAGTCTTTCATGCCTACCCTGCGGAAAATGTTCTCATAGGCTTTGTGCGCAAGTTCATAATACTTGTCGAGGCATTCCTGCGAAGTGTGGAACGAGTAGGCGTCTTTCATCGTGAATTCACGGACACGTATCATTCCGGCGCGCGGCCTCGCCTCGTCGCGGTATTTTGTCTGGATCTGGTAGAGCATCACCGGCAGCTGCTTGTAGCTGTTGACCTCCGTCCGGAGAAGATGCACGACTGCTTCCTCGTGGGTCATGCCGAGAAGCATTTCCTTGTCGTTCCGGTCTTTGAAACGGAGAAGTTCGGGGCCGACGGTGTTCAACCGCCCGGATTCCTGCCAGAGTTCGGCGGGAAGGACTACGGGCATCTTGACTTCCTGTCCGTCAATCGCCTCCATTTCCTCTCGGATTATCTTCTCGATTTTCTGGGTGATCCTGAATCCGACAGGCAGGACTGAATATATTCCGGATGAGACCGGACGGACATATCCGCCCCTTATGAGAAATTTATGGCTGACGGTTTTTGCATCCTTCGGCGCGTCTTTTATGCGGCGGCCGACTAATTTTGATATTTTCATGTTTTGCAATTCCCAAAGGTTTGAGGCACAAAGGCACCAAGCTTTGTCAAGGCGCTTCCTACTTCGCTCTTTAAGCTACGAAGGACAAGACGCCGTGGCGAGCAAAGGCACAGAGGCACAAAGTTATTTTTTTACAGAGTGCAATTTTATAGCCGGATTCATCTTGTTTCAAGCGGTGATGTGATTTGAGGAAGAAAGATTACCCACGGCGTAACGGCTCAGTCTAGGCTGTCTGGCGGGATAAAGTTACAAAGGCACAGAGGCACAAAGTGGAAAAAGATAACAAAGAATGAAACAAAGAAGTGAAAATACCGCATGAAAATGGGTGTTGGTCATGCCGATTTTGCTCACGCCTCCTCTGCTTTGTGCCTATGTGCCTTTGTAACTCTGTGCCATAAAGACTGAGGGATCACCCCACGGCTTCATGGATTTTTTCGAATCGGGCTTTATAATTTTAAAGATGAAGGTTATAATAATCCAGATCAATAATAAATCGAAATTATCGGATTGGGAAACCATTTATGAGAAACACGATTTTCAGTTTTATTTTTCTTGCCGGGGTTCTTTTAGCCTGTTCAGGATGCGGAACGTTTCATGCGCTGACCTATGATGGGCACAACACATACAGGTCTGTCGAGGCGACTAATTACGGGGTCACAAGAAGCTTCCCGAAGTCATTCACTGTTTACCCTTTCAAGAATACAAGCTGGTATCAGGAGGCGGCGGACAGGGGCCGTCAGGGAATTTACCAGGCATTCAGCCTGATAGGGCCCTGTGTGAGGCTTGATGAAACGGACAAGCTTGCATCTCAGCCCTACAGTGCGTCCGACGCGTTGAAGGTTGCAAGACAGCAGAATAGCGATGCGGTGATTGTGGGCGAAGTGATGAATCAGGACCATTTCTGGTTTTTCCTGATGTCATATTCATATGTAATGCTCAAGATAAACATTTATGACACCAAGGACGGACGTCTTATTTATGCGGGAAACACATGGGCCATTGATTCGGATTTCGGTCTTTCGATATTGTCGCCTGTGACTTCGTTGATTGACCATATAAACTGGTCTAGGCTTACGCAGGGCCTCTACTACCGCGCCTCCATGGATTTTGTCCATGATCTGAGACCTGATGTGACCGTGACCAAATAAAATTTTCAATTGAAAATTTTATGTTTGTTTTTAAGTAACTCGGGCTTTCCCTTCTCCGGTCGTAGCCTTTGGCGAAGTCGGAAGCCCGAGATTTTAATCTGGAATATCCTCGGCCAGGAATGACCGAGTTACTTTAAGGTATAGGAACACCCAATATCCAACACTCAATTTCCAATTTTCATCGGAATTGAATTCCGGAAATCTTAATTTGGACATTGGATATTCCGTGTTGGCGATTGGATATTCAGAGTTGCGGTCCTTGGCCACCTAATTTAAATAAACTTTGTGTCTTGGTGCCTTTGTGTTTAAAAATAAAAAACTCCATGGGCTTGGTGTGATTGTTGTCGCCGGCGGCAGCGGATCCAGGTTCGGCGGGTCAAACAAACTTCTTGCGAAGATCGCAGGAATTCCGGTGTTCATCTATTCACTTAGGAGTTTTCACGGACTGTGCCTTCCCGGAAATCTCGTACTGGTCGTTAAAAAATCCGAAACTGCGAAATTCGCAGATGCAATCAGGAAATTCCTTCCGACTGCCGACGTTAAAATAGTCGTTGGCGGTAAAACCAGGATGCACTCGGTAGTGAACGGTCTTTCCGCACTGCCGGATTCTGCGAAGTTCGCAGCTGTACATGATGCGGCACGACCGCTCGCCACCGCCGGACTTCTGCTTTCATCATGTGAGGCCGCGAAAAAATACGGCTCCGCTGTAACCGCAAAACGACTCACCGATACCGTCAAACAGGCCGACGGAAAGTGTTTTGTCATGAAAACACTTGACCGGAATAATCTTTGGCGTGTTGAAACCCCGCAGATTTTTCCGATAGCCGAACTTAAGGCGGCATATGGGAAAGCCCTTGCCGGAAAAATCGTTCTCACGGATGATTCAGCGGTTATGGAGAACGTCGGACGGAAGCCTTTTCTTTTCGAATATAAACTGCCGAATCTGAAAATCACCTATCCTGAAGACTTGGGAATCGCCGGAATGCATCTGGCTGATAGCTGATAGGTGATAGGTGATAGGTGATAGGTGATAGGTGATAGGTGATAGGTGATAGGTGATAGGTGATAGGTGATAGGTGATAGGTGATAGGTGATAGGTGATAGGTGATAGGTGATAG
>CAMCYE010000096.1 GCA_945883805.1 Victivallis vadensis
GCAGTCTCCGAATCAA
Source organism: Victivallis vadensis (assembly GCA_945883805.1). GTDB lineage: Bacteria > Verrucomicrobiota > Lentisphaeria > Victivallales > GWF2-50-93 > GWF2-50-93. The sequence goes on from CAMCYE010000096.1 coordinate 17, forward strand.
CTTATAGCGGTACGATTCTCGTTCCGACCAACCATAAAAATTGGATTGACATTTTTATCAACGAGTATACCGGAAGGGTGTCTTATGGCGTTGAATAATTAAAGTCGCACAGGCATTCCTGCCTGTGATTGGTTTTGCAAGATTTGGAGTGCTGAAGCGATAGCTTCAGCTTTGTTTCGGCGAAATTCATTTCGCCGTCTTATGACCGGCAAGCTTTGCGTGCCGGAATAAAAGCGGTAGATTTGCGACCGCAGTCCAAATGCGAATTGCGAGATTCGCAGGATATTATAATTAATTGGAAGATTAGGAAATGCGAAAATATTTCAACATGATTGAAGTCACGCTGGCGATTGCGATTGTCGCCCTGGGAATGGCCGGCATATTGGCTCTTTTTCCGGTAGGTTTCCAGTCAGCACGCGATTCCGTGGGAGACAATTATGTCAACGACGCCTCTCAGCTTTTCCTGTCATATATAAAACTTAGAGCAAAAGAAGACATATCTATACCTCCTGCAACTCAAACCCAAGTAAATATTGACTCCGTGTGGGATGATGTAATTGACGTAATTCCTCTGACAAAGCCGGATGCACCCACCCCATCCATTGACACGACAGACCCTTCTTTGTCAGTTTGGACTCAAGCGGAGGTGCCAAATCTCTACTATTGTGGAACTGACGGGCTGTTTCGCATTTATTCCGGTTCCGGCTTGAACGATTTTAAGGCGGGCGTGAGAGTATGGAAGACGAGGATCGTTTCACCTATTTTAAACCAAGCCGGAACCGCATGGATATATAATTCCCCTTATTATACCGAGGCTTGCGGACTTAATATTGAATTCAGCTGGCCGGTTGAAAAACCGTATGCTCAAAGAACGAAAAGATTTTTCTATTATGAGATTTTTAAAACGCAATTGTAATAAGGCAAAGAGAAAAGAAGAGTATGTGAGTGAGAGTTCACACATGTTGGAGTTTTTACGATGAGTTCGCTATGGCGGACGAATCCCCGGAGTGCGTGTAACGCAGTAACCGCTTTCTATTGCGTCGGAGATGTGCGCAATACCTGAAGCGGTGATTACGTCCGCCCATAAGGCCGACTCCATCACCGCACTCCCGGGTCAGGGCAAAGCGCCTGACGTTAAAGAAAACGAAAGATAAAAAGGAAAATCGCTCCACTATTTTAAAATTGCCTCGGATAATAAACAATGATTTTTTGCGTTAAATTAAGACGGGTGTCTGCTCCATGAAAAGAAATAATCCATTCACATTGCTTGAACTGATCCTGGCCATGGGGATTCTCACGGTCATCATGGTGATCATGCTGTCATTTTTCAGCGCCGCCCAGAAAGCCTGGATGGCATCATCCGCCAATTCCGAAATCTATGAAAATGCGAGAGTCGCAATGGACCTGATGACCAGGGATTTGCAAGCGGCATTGTATAATGATGACAATTCAGATAAAGGCATATATCCGTTCTGGCACGAATCCGACAGCAGAATCAATTTCATATCGGCGACCAGCATAGGGGATTCGGCAGACGGGGCAAACATAATAAGGGAGATCAAATATGCGAGAAGCGATGGAACGACAATGACACTTAACGGTTTGAACACCGGGACTACAAATCTCATTAAGGGAGGGTGGCTTGTAAGGAGCGTTACAGGAGTTTCCAAACGTGACAGCTCTGACCCGAATACCGAGACCAATGCGCTTAATAAATACAATTTTGACTTATTTCCCAGAGGCGGCCCAAGTGGTGGAGACCCGAATAGAGTATATAAAGTATTCAGGGCATTCCCAGATGCCGGAGGTACCCAAATACAAAGTTCAAATGATTTCAATTATGTGGTGTCCTGTGTCGTCAGTTTGAATTTCACGTGTTATAGCGACAGGGTTCAAGACATGGTATCTGCCGGTATTTACACCCTTAGCAGTTCAAGTACTGCGGAGGCGACATACTTCCCTTATGCGATAGGAATAGAGCTTGTCCTTCTTGACAGGAATTCCTGGACAAAATGGATAGCCATGGGAGGGAATGTGCCCGATCCCGACGGCTCAGACTCGGCAACCGCCAAAGCATTCAGGGAGGCGCATCAGAAGACTTTCACGACAATAATATATCTAGGATCGAGAAATAGCAGAGACTTGCCATAGGAATAAAAAACACATGAATACCGCAGAAAAAAATCTTGAAGAAAGAAACGGTGAAAAAGGTATAGCCCTTCTGTTCACACTCGGTATGCTCACCGTATTGCTGGTGCTTGCAATAGGTTTTGCAACAACTTCAATCACACAGCGCAGGAGTGCCGCCAGCAATGTCTATGGCACTACTGCAAGACTTCTTGCCGAATCGACATTGGAAAGGGTCATGGGCACTCTTCAGTTCTATGATCAAATAGCAACCCTTCCGTGCAGTCATTCGTTGACAGTGGATGACCACGATTGGCTTTACAGGCTTCAAACAGCGGATACCATTTCGGCGCCTTTAACGTGGAAATCCGAATATTCCGATATAAACTGGGAATATATAACGGTAGACGGTAAAATCATCGGGCGGGTCGCATACGTGATCTCATATACTTTCGAATGACCGCCTATGTGCCCGCATTTATTCCCAGAACTGGGATTGGATGGAATGTTGTTGGAGTTCAAACTTTCCTGTCCTTCGTAGCTCGAAGAGCGAAGTAGGAAGTTTGTCTTGGCGTTGAATTAGGCGGCCGGGGGCCGCAACTTTTGAACAATCGAATATCCGTCGTCGCTGAGAAGCTTCCGCCTACGCATAGAAGCTACGGCGAGACAAGATGTCGGACACAGTCGAACATTCGAAGGACGAATATCGAAGTTAAGATTTTCCGGAATTCATTTACTACGGCGAATGCCGTCCCGGGAGTGCGGTGACACGTCGTCGCCAAGGCTATGCCGGGCACGCAGAGTCACCGCTCGAGCGCAGACTTTGTCTGCGCACTCCGGGGAATGCTTTCGCATTCGTAACGAGCCCGTAAATAAAGAGCAAGACTTTGAAATTCCTTAACGTTAAGTTAATCGTTGCTCGAAAAGTATTTTTGTAAAGGAAGGAGACATTATGAAAAAATTTATTGTTATTCTCATTGCGATAGCCGAGATTGGAGTCGGCGTTGCAATCGGAGACGGGATAGACCCGGGAGTTCTGGTGAAAAGCGGAGGGAAATATGGTGTTGATGAATCATTAAATACGGAACCCCGTCCAGGGGTGAATGTAGATGAAATCAATCTGATGTCCATTGATTCTACCGTTACAGCATCTATAGCTGACAAAATGAATGTGGCGCTTCCAGTACAGGTCGGAGAAGGCTTGTATAATGGAACTTGGGTGAGTCTTACAAACTTGTTCACCACTGTCGGAATCACGGATCAACCCACCAAAGACGCTTTTACGAAATGGTTTGTCAATGTTGATGCGAATCCTGATGCGGAGGAATACTGGGGAGATACCAACAATAACAATGCCATAGAATCCCCAAATGAATGGTATCACAGATTCAACCTGACCAGAACTGACTGGGACACAATGACCATGGCTAATATAAATACCAATCTTTTTGCCGCACCAGTCACCTATTCTGTCGGTACAGGCTCCCATAACGGCGGCGGACTGAGATGGCTCGCCAATTTCGGGAAAAATGCGAGCGGTGCTGATGACTCATCGTTAAAAGGCAATTTTCCCACGGTGACGGCCCGCCGCAACCAGATTGCCGCAAACCTCATAGATTACTGCGACACGAACAGCAATCCAACGACAGATTATGCCGAAGCCGCAGGAGCGGCGTCCGTTACATATATGGGAAACGAAAGGACACCCCGCATTAACGAGGTTTATATTGGTGTGCACGCTGTTGCCGCAAGAGCGAATAGGTCCGGTTCCAACTACGCCACTAGACTTGTTATTTATTCTGTTGTAGGCGGTGAACTTATAAACATTTACGGAAATAATTTCGGTGCGGCCACCTTGAGGGTGAGTTATTCAGTGACTGCTACTATTACTGGTACCGCTGCGGGAATGCCGGCCTTTGGCACAAAGACTTATAAGCTTGCAACTGCCCCCAATAGTACATCTATCAACCTTGGCGGATCTAATGGATATGTATCTGGCAAAACGGAGACTTCGATTTATGATTCCACAAGCACCAATAAGACAGGCTCGCCGTATCCTACTGCCGGTGTTACTGCTGTCACGGTGACAATTACAGAAGCCAAACTGACAAGAAACTCTGACGGAGTTGTGATTGATTATGCAAAATTTAATTACACAAGCCCTTCTGCCACCATAAAAGTTGCAACAGGTCCAGGAGCTGCCGGATGGGAACAGACTACCTTTTATGGCTGTTTTCAGGCGGATGATCCCAGACAGCATTTGTTTCCCTCCGAATGGAGCGCGGGAACAACTGATCCTGTTGCCGGTACTAGTCCGGCATACGGTGCTGGAGGAGGGACAAAAGGGACGCCCGGTGCTGTGAACAACAATGTTACAATGTCTACGTCAGGGAAAGATCCGGAAAATGGCAAGGTGGTGGCGGCCGATGCCGCCATAAACGATCCTTCCTATAAATTTACTGGCACTGTTGGGCCACGCCTGTCAACGGCATACATCCGTAACGGGCCAATAGTGTCTCCGTGGGAGCTTGGCGCCATTCATAGGGGAGCCGCTTGGGAGACCATCAATTTAAAAGAATACAATGCGGTGGCAGGTGCAAATCCGTTGACAGGCGGAGGTCTTTACAAGGAGTCGGCATCAGGGAGCAAGAACGGAGGGGATGCAAATATTCTCGACCAGATAAAAATGACTCCCAGAGTTGAAAACAAGCAGAAGGTCAACCTATGTATAAAGAGCGATGATACAACTACAGTCGCCAGCTCAGGCGTCTTGAGTGCCCTGTTCAAGAAAATACATATCGGATCTAAATATGAAAATAATGTGAGATTGCTCGGCATGAAAAATAACACGGGTCAACTTCCAACTTCCGGCAATGTCATAGGGGACAGATGGATTCTAAATTCGGGGGCTGTATACACGTGGAACGGCGCTTCATGGGTGTCCGCAACATTATATCCCGGAGACGGCTATGCTTGGAATGATACAGATGTAACATTTTGGGACGGTACGGCATGGCCAATATGGACTAATCTTGGGACAGAAATTTCAATCGCTGATGTAAAAGCAATCGTAAATGATATCAAAGCCAGGAGTTCGGCCTTCAAGACAAGGGCATGTGTTGTCGCACAAGCATCCACATTGATAGACAGGACCGGACAGACCACCGACAGGACAAAGGAAGAGATAATCGGGAAAACAATCAATTTGACGACTGTGGCACCGACAGGTTATTTCACAATAATCATCATAGCTCAGAGTATAAAGGACGTGGGGCCCGGAACATTTTCCAAGGATTTAGATATGAACGGGACTATTTCAACAGCAAGCGAAGTGACTCTCGGTGCCGATATAAATGGGGACGGCGATATGGTTGATACCGGAATACCGGAGACAATAACAAAAACCGCATTTGGTTCATATATGCAATATGCCGATGAGATAATGGCGGAGCAGAAAATCCGCGTCGATGTGTACAGGAATCCGGCAACGGGTAAATATACAATAATAAGAATGCAATATCTGGAGGAATGATTATGAGTACATTAAATAAGGCAAGGATTGTCCTCTGTCTGCTTATGTTTTCGTGCATGATGGCTTTTGGACAGGCATCAAAGGAGGATACACCTAAACTTACCCGTGCGGATGTTGTGGAAACAATGAGTGAAATGAGTTACGCGGTGATAAACGGCTATTCTGAAAAGGATGAAAGCGGCTCAAAGATGATAAGCGCCCTGGCACTCGGGGAAATTGAAAAAATCTATAAGAATTTCTACGAGCTGCAGGAAATAGAGAGAATTACAGGTTATTCCAGGGAGTGGTATGGAAAACTCCTGAAAATCGTGCAGGAACTAGAAAAAACCAGCACCGAAGCTAGTAATGCCGTTGGCAATAGTCAGCAAGTGGACAAGCTTGAGCAATTGAAAAAAAATTATAAAGAACTTCAGAAGATCTATAAGCAAACCTATGAAAAGCCTCAGAAGGCAAAATGACTTGATGAAGTGTCCGCAGAAAATATCGGAGAGGGAATTAGGAAGAAGGAACGTGGTCCCCGTATTACGAATGCGAAGCATTCCCCGGAGTGCGCGTGACGAAGTCACCGCTCTGTTTTATCGACGGATCACCTTTGCATTCACAAAAAGCTGTAACTGCGTTACAGCACTCCATCGGATTGCTTCGCAATCGTTAAATTATCATATTACCGAATCAGAAATTCAGTTTTATTTCTTTTTTACGTCAGGTGCTTCGGCCTGACCCCGGAGTGCGTGTGACGAAGTCACCGCTCTGTTTTATCGACGGATCACCTCTGCATTCACAAAAAGCAGTAACTGCGTTACAGCACTCCAGCGGATTGCTGCGGCATCGTAACACAAATGAAATTTCCATATTTCTCCGCATCCGTTTAGAATTCATCGAAGACGCTCAGCTTGTCGGTTTTAAATGTGCCAATCATTCTCTTGAAACCTGATGGAGCATTTATTTTGAACCAAGAGGCTGAGCACCAGTCGTAATTTTCGGCAATTGGAACCATACCATGATGTACTGGATTTTCATGGACATATTTCAACCTTGCAAAATAGGATTTTTGATCTCTGATCCGCCTGTCCCAATACTGGAACCAGACCTTCCGTCCTGGAATATTGTCAATTTCATTAATCTTCAATGCGGTTTCCTTGTGGAGACGATAAAGAAGACTTTTCAGCTTTTCCGGAGATTCTCCTAATGAACAAATAAAATGATAGTGATTCGACATTATCGCCCAAGCCTGAAGAGAGATTTCAAACTCTGATGAAATGGCAAAAAGTTTGTCTGTAAGAAAAGATAGTTTTTCAGGGGTATTGAATATATGCGCTTTCTTATGTGTCCCAGCAGTAATCATATAGGTGCCGGGCTCGAAGAAACGGTGTGGCGGAGAATGAGGCCATTCGGGCATGGCGTTTCCTTTTATTTGGGTTTTTCTAAAAGTACCATCTAATGTATTTTACGAATGCGAAGCATTCCCCGGAGTGCGTGTGACGGAGTCACCGCTCTGTATTGTGGCAAAACATATCGTATGGCTATCGGGGAAAGCCCGGAGCGGTGATTGCGCTATCGCTTCATCCCCGCACTCCATCGGATTGCTTCGCAATCGTAAAATCATATCACCGAATCAGAAATTCAGTTTTATTTCTTTTTTACGTCAGGTGCTTCGGCCTGACCCCGGAGTGCGTGTGACGGAGTCACCGCTCTGTATTATCGACGGATCACCTCTGCACTCACAAAAAGCTGTAACTGCGTTACAGCACTCCATCGGATTGCTTCGCAATCGTTAAAAAATCCATGGTATTCATATATCTGATTCGCGTTGCTCACCGTCGCCGTCAGATGAATTTCTCTTTCAGCGCCCAGAGTCCGAGTCCGGGGTTGCTGATGAAGAATATCTCCTCCCCGTCCGGCATCGTGTTGAATCCGTCCCTGAGTTTCCTGTGGTCGTAGATCTTCGACATTGTCTCGTATTTCTCGGCTTTGAATCCGACGCCGTGGATTGCATCGATGCTCATTCCAGGACCGGGGCAGTAGGTGATGTTGAAACGGTCTTCGCTCGAACCGTGTATGAGGTGGGCTGCGGCGCTGAGGTTGTTTTGAAGTTCCCTGTGAACTTTGACCGCTTCAAGCGTCGCCGGAGTCCCGCGATATCCGTATTTGCGGATGAGACGGTCAATTTCAGGATCTTCCCCGAATTCCCTGAGTCCGGGAGCGAGAACGATCAGCTCTCCCTTGTCGGCCATTACCATTCTGGTGCGGTAAACGGATTTGTTTCCAAGCCACGTGCTCTTGAACTCCTCGTGATCGAGATGGACGACAACCTTCTTGAGCGGTCTGTCGAGAAGGTCAAGATTCACTTTCTGGCTCAGTTTTGCGCCTTCGGCAAACGTTTCCATGTCTTTGCCGACATAAAGGCCGCGCATCTCCATCTTGCTTGTGGCCTGGTTTTTCTGCATGACTGTCAAAATGTAGTATATCGGGAGATCCGCCATGAACTTGTCGACACCGTAATTGAAAAGTCTCCTGACAGGCGTATCAACCCGGCCCATGATTCTTTCCATTCCATAAACCGCACCCAGGAAATGCGACTTGTTTATGGTGTCTTGTCCGCCGACTCCTACAGAAATGTTCTTCGAGTAGTTCGCCATCCCGACAACTTCGTGCGGCACAATCTGTCCGACGGAAAGGATCAGGTCGTAGCCGTCGAAAAGAATTTTATTGACTTCGATATTGACAGAATAGTCGAGCTTCCCCTCGGACCATTCCCTGATGAGTGAAGACGGGACTTCACCGAGTTTTTTCAATCCGTTGCGCCAGTCGTGCACCTTGAAGCAGTCAAGGGGGATTTTATTCCCGAACATTATGCGGATTTCCTTTTCCGTCATTGGAAAATGCGTTCCGAGCGCAGGGAGAATATCTATTTTAACGCCTTTGGGCGCAAGCATATCGTAGATTATTTCCGTCAATTCTCCCGCATTGGAATTGAAGCGTGTGAAGTCAGGGGGGACAATGAGAATCCTCTTCAGTTTCTTCCCGATTTTTTCGAATGACTCGGAAATAAGCTGTTCCTTGTCTTTTCTTCCAAGACAGACATCGGCACCCGCTTTTGCAGATATGTAAGACATAATCAATAACTCCTGTTTTTTATATTTAGGCAAATGATTACATAACATAGTTCCATATATGTGAACGGGCGAATTAAATGGTACAGGAAATTGTATTTTAGGATCAGCTGGCCCTGGTCGCCTACGGCGCCGCCATAGGCGACCAGGGCCTGTGCTATTTTAACGTATAGGAATTTCAAAGTTTGATGCTTGGGCATTCTTAATTAAAAGAGTGTGGTACAGGCGTCTCGCCTGTTTTTCAAGAAGAAAGAAATAAGAACAGGCGAGACGCCTGTACCACGTTAAAAGCTTGCGGCTCATGGCCGCCTAATTTAAAGACAGTGTCAAAATGTCGCCACGAGTCATTGTTGATTTATCATAATAACTGTGACAAAGCGTCTCTTGTTGATTTTGTTTATAATTTGTATTATATTATCTGTAAAGCAGTTATAATATTATAAATCTTATTGGTAATATTCCTGCTATAATAAATTTTACTTGACAAAGGAAAGGAAAATTTATATGAACATCGAAAAATTCACAAACAAGTCCAAAGAACTGCTTCAGTCGGCACACAATATCTGCGTTGAACACAAACACCAGGAATTGCGTCCGATCCATTTGTTTGCGGCAATTGCGGCACAGAAAGAGGGAATCATCCCCTCAATTTTTGAGAGGCTGAAAGTATCATCGGCAAGCCTGTCAGAAGATATTGAGAAGAAGCTGAAAAAGATTCCGGCGGTTGACGGTCCCGGCGCACAGGAGGTCTTCACCTCCAGGGATTTAAGCGCCATCTTTCTGAATGCAGAGAAAAAATCCGCGGAATTCAAAGATGAATTCATCAGTGCCGAGATTTTGCTTTTGGCCCTCATCGAATCTGACAAGGAATCCGCTTCACTGGCTTCAAAGCATAATCTCACTCCTGAAAAACTTTTAGCCGCATTCAAAGAGTTAAGGGGAAGCGCCAGAGTCACTTCACCAGATCCGGAGAGCACTTTTCAGGCGCTTGAAAAATACGGGAAGGACCTCACCGATCTCGCCAGACGCGACAAGCTTGACCCGGTCATCGGACGTGACGAGGAGATAAGACGCGTCATCCAGATTCTTTCAAGGAGGACGAAAAACAATCCGGTACTCATAGGCGAACCTGGTGTCGGAAAAACTGCAATCGTAGAAGGTCTCGCAATCAGGATAATCAGGGGTGATGTTCCAGAAGGACTCAAGAACCGTAAAATATTCGCGCTCGATATGGGAGCACTCATCGCCGGTGCGAAATATCGCGGTGAATTCGAGGAGAGGCTCAAGGCCGTTCTTAAGGAAGTCATTGAAAAGGCCGGGGAAATTATTCTTTTCATAGATGAACTTCACACTGTTGTCGGAGCCGGGGCCGCCGAAGGTTCCGTAGATGCGAGCAATCTTCTGAAACCCATGCTCGCCAGGGGGGAACTGCATTGCATCGGTGCCACAACCCTCAACGAATACAGGAAATATATAGAGAAAGATGCCGCCCTTGAACGCAGGTTCCAGACCGTTATGGTTTCACAGCCGAGCGTAGAAGAAACCATTTCAATCCTGCGCGGACTCCGCGACAGATACGAAATCCATCACGGTGTCAAGATAAAAGACAGCGCCCTTGTCGCCGCCGCCGTACTTTCAGATAGATACATATCCGACCGTTTTCTTCCCGATAAGGCGATTGACCTTATCGACGAGGCGGCCGCGAAACTCCGCACGGAAATAGACAGTTCTCCTACCGAGATCGACGAAGTTGAACGCCGTAAGATGCAGTTGGAAATCGAGATTGCCGGACTAAAAAAGGAAAAAGATCCGGCATCGGCTAAAAGACTGAAAGATATTGAAGCTGAGCTGTCAGAACTCAAAGAGAAAAATCGCGAACTTCGCAGTCGCTGGGAGAACGAGAAGAAATCTGTCGCGGAACTCAGAACCCTCCGGGAAAGTCTTGAACTTGCAAAACAGTCCCTCGACAAGGCCGAGCGCGATTACGATCTTGAAAAAGCCGCTGAATACCGCTATGGCGTCATGCCCGGACTTGAAAAACAGATCAAGACAGCCGAAGATAAATTCCGCAAGAAGAACGACGCGGGCAAGTCACTTTTAAATGAAGAGGTCACCGACGAGGACATCGCCGGGATCATCAGCAGATGGACACACATTCCCGTCAGCAGGCTTGTCGAGGGGGAGAAGGAGAAAATCCTGACTCTCGGCAGTAGTCTTCATAAAAGGGTTATCTCCCAGAATGAGGCGGTTGATTCCGTCGCCGACGCCGTCCTGAGGGCGAGGGCCGGGCTCAAGGATCCGAACCGTCCGATTGCATCCTTCATTTTCCTCGGTCCGACCGGTGTCGGAAAAACCGAGCTTGCCCGCGCGCTGGCGGCGGAACTTTTCGATGACGAAAGGGCGATGATACGGATCGACATGTCGGAATACATGGAGAAGCACACGGTATCAAGGTTGATTGGCGCTCCTCCGGGATACATTGGCTACGATGAGGGCGGACAGCTTACGGAAGCGGTCAGACGCCGCCCATATTCTGTGATTCTTTTTGATGAAATCGAAAAGGCGCATTCAGACGTTTTCAACATATTCCTTCAGATTCTTGATGACGGACGCGTGACTGACTCGCACGGCAGGACTGTCAATTTCAAGAACACGATCATCATCATGACATCGAACATCGGAAGCCATCTGATTCAGGAACAGCATGGTGACACCGAAAAGATAAAGGAGAAACTCACTGAGGAGATGCGGCATCATTTCCGTCCGGAATTCCTGAACAGGATTGATGAAGTCCTGATATTCCATTCGCTCTCGGAGAATGATCTGCTTCAGATCGTAGACATCCAGATTGCGAACTTCGCAGACAGGCTGAAAGCCAGGGAGATGACCATGAGCATTTCCAAGGATGCGAAAAAGCATCTTGCGAAATGCGGTTTTGACCCGGTTTACGGGGCCAGACCGCTGAAGAGGGTTATTGTGAAGGAAATTGAAACACCGGTTTCCAGGATGATAGTTTCCGGTGAACTTGCCGACAAGGGAAACCTGAAGATAGATTCCGGCAAGGACGGCCTGAA
>CAMCYE010000097.1 GCA_945883805.1 Victivallis vadensis
TAAATATTTTCCTGGAAATATTCGAACGGCTGCGGTTTGTTGTCCCATGCCCAGAGATTTACAGAGAGCATGCAAATGCCGATTACTGATATGATTCCCCTCATAAAGTATCTTCCCCCTTGATTAATATCCTGTTATATTTTTTCATTCGATGAAAAAATATTTCTTATTGGGCTTTCTTCACTCTTGACCCGCCTGCGGTGTCTTCCACGATCCAGCCTTTCTCCAGCAGTTCCTTCCTTATTTCATCGGATCTCGCGTAGTTCTTGGTTTTTTTTGCGGTGAGGCGCTCCTCCACAAGCTTGGTTACTTCTTCAGGCACATCGGATGTCAACGATGCGTCAACGTCGAATACTGCGAAAATCCTGTCGAAATTCCTGAACTGATCGAGCACCGCGTCAGCGCCTTTTGCGCTCATTTTTCCGGATTCAACCAGTTTGTTCGCCTCATGTTGGAGTTCGAAAACGGAAGCGAGCGCTTCGGAGATGTTCAAGTCGTCTTTGACTGCGGCGGAGAAAGAGGTCTTCGCCTTCAGCATGATGGTTTCCGCGGAGTCGCCTTCAGCTCCGGAGTTTTTGACGGAATGAAGCCTTACAAAAAAGTCGCTGAATTTCTGGAGCACGAGTTTCGCCTGTGTGCATGCGTCCAAGGTGAAATTGAGTTTCTTCCTGTAATGCGTACCGAGAAGAACCCATCTTAGTTCGCGTCCGGAAAAACCTTTGTCGAAGATGTCCTTGAGAGTGAAGAAATTCCCCAGGGACTTTGACATTTTCTGTCCGTTCACGATCAGGTGTTCGCAGTGCAGCCAGTAATTGACGAATCTGCATCCGTTTGCGGCTTCGCTCTGGGCGATCTCGTCTTCGTGGTGCGGGAACATGTTGTCTATTCCGCCGGTGTGGATGTCAAAAGTCTTTCCGAGATATTTCATGCTCATGGCACTGCATTCGATATGCCAGCCGGGGCGTCCTTTTCCCCACGGGCTCTCCCAGAAAACATCGCCGTCGTTCTTGTCCCAGACTTTCCAGAGTGCGAAATCCGCAACCGAATCCTTGCCGTATTCGTCCGTTTTCACCCTGACACCTGCGCGCTGGTTCGCCATGTCTATTCTCGCGAGTTTGCCGTAATCTGCGAACTTCGCAACAGAATAATATACTGACTTGTCTTCGCCGACATACGCATAACCCTTCTCCAGGAGAACCTTGATGATCTCGATCATTTCCGGGATGTGTTTTGTGGCTTCCGGGTAGTATTCAGCCTTGTCCACCCTCAGAGTTTCAAGATCCCGGAAAAACGCATCCTTGAATTTTTCCGTATAGGCGTCGAGAGGCATTCCGGCGGCGATTGAATCTCTGATCGTCTTGTCGTCCACATCGGTGAGGTTCATGACTTGGACGACCTTGAATCCGGAATATTTCAAGGTTCGGCGGAGAATATCCTCGAAGATGTATGCCCTGAAATTACCGATGTGCGCAAAGTTGTAAACGGTCGGTCCGCAGGTGTACATTCTCACCTCGTTGCCGCCGGTCGGATGAAAGACTTCTTCCTTGCGGGAGTATGTATTGAAGAATTTTATGTCCATCTTGTTCTTCCCATATTATTTATTTCATATATAAATTTTCCGCTGCGGAAAATTTTTCAATCCCTTAATATATTCTTCCTCTAGTATATCCGCCATCCTTCTCCAGTCAAAGAGTTCGGAAACAAGTTTTCGTCCCTCACTGCCCATGCGGAGCGCTTCATCTTTGTTTTCCATGAGTTTTACCAGTTTGTCCGCTACGGTGGTTATATCTCCTGGTTCCGCAAGGTAACCGGTTTTGCCGTCAATCACAACTTCGGGCGTTCCGTCGAGTCTGAATGCGACAACCGGTTTCCCGGATGCGAGAGCCTGTACCGCGGCCCGTGGAAGACCTTCCCGCAGTGAAAGGTGGATGAGGACATCCATGAGCGCAGTGTATTTATGGACATCCGAAGGCGGAACAAGTCCTGCGAAGGAGAATTTCATTCCAGCCTCTTCCGCCTCCTTCTGGATTTTCTCCTTGAGAATCCCGTCGCCGACGATGAGGAAGCAGACTTCAGGGTGTTTCTTTGCGACGATCTTTGCCGCAGGCATGAGATCCTCGTAGCCTTTGAGCGGGAAAAGTCTCGCGACTGTCCCTATTACCGGAGCATTTTCAGGAATGCCCAGTTTTTTGCGAAGTTCGCAGTCCGGTTTTGAGTTGAGATAGGGTTCCAGTTCCATTCCGCTGTATACGACTTTATATTTTGAAGGTTCTGCGATGTTCGCAGCAACGCACTGATCAATCATCGCCTGCGCGACGGCAAAAATCCTGTGACAGTGCCTGGCCGCGATTTTTTCAGATTTCCTGTAGATGAAATTCTTCCAGGGTTTTTCATACTGGTGGAACGCCTGGCCGTGGACGGTATGTGCGATGAAAGGGATTCCGGCGGCGTCTGCGGCGAGTCTGCCGATCACACCGGCCTTTGAGCTGTGCGTGTGGACGACATCGAATGCGGAGGTCTTGAAAAATTTCTTGAGCGAAAAATATGCGGTGAAATCATGATATGGATTGATTTCCCTGACGAGATGAGGATTGACGACAATTTTAAGGCCGCTTATGTCTCGTGTCTTGAGCAGTTCGCCTTCCGGGCCGGGAGAGGGACCGGTTACAAGGGTGACCTCGTGACCTTTTTTCAGATGGCCGATGGCCGTGAGCAGTGTGTTTTCCTGCGCACCCCCGACGATCATTCTTGTGATGACATGGCAGATTTTCAGTTTTGTTTTTTGCATAAGGGATTTAATATCCGTCGGTTTTGCGGTTTTTCAAAAGGGTTTATGACAACAAGATACATAAAACGCACGGAAAATGGAAAAGCGGACGGGGATATTTTTTTTAGACAGAGCATTTGCAAAAGTATTGTAATTTGGGGCGAAAGCAAAAACTTCTATCTTTCATTTGATTGCCACTGCAATCAGATGGAATCTTTGAAAGTTTTTTACTCCCTCTCTTATCTTTTCTTTATCCTGAATGGATAATGTAATGAAGCCTGTGGTTTCAACCACAGGTAAATCATACACCCTTCTCCCGTCTTGAAGAGACGGAGTTTTTCCCAGATATAAGTTGTTATTTGTCTCTTCATTAAGAACAGTGTATTCTGCGCTAGAGATGAATTCCAATAATAATAGTTAGACACAAGAAGGTATTTATGAAGACGATAGCTCAGATTCAGGAGTTGATAAAGGCTGAACAATTCGGTTGAAGCCGAAGAGTCGTTGCTAGTTTTGAAACGTGAAAACACCTTTGTAGCAGGCCCTGATTACCTCCTCGCCTGTATTATAATAATTATAAAGACCCGCGGAAATCTAATGAACAGGCAAAACGCTATTTTTCTGCAGTTATTAAATCTAATGAACCCATTGAAGATGCCTTCTTGCAGTTAGTAAGACTAGAACAGGGGCATTCGCATACTTTAAGAATTCTGAAGTAAGGTATCTATCATTTTTCGAAGAGTGCAATGCCATACGATGCTTTTCTTGCTTGGTCTCCAATGGAAAACCGTGAAGGTATATTCAAGCTGATGCAAGAGATTGGTATTTCTTCATCGCATTCCGTTGCGTTAATGATTCAAACCTATTTTGAGCTTGGCTCATACCAAGAATCTTCAAGGTTGATATTGGAATTTGTCCCAATAGACGATGATCAGAGAATGATAGTCAAACTATTTGAGGGATACTGCAAGATAGAGTTGAATAGCTTAGAAGAAGCAAAATCTAATTTTCAATCATTGATTGAATCTGATTTAACGCATAGTCTTGGTTATGCCCAATACTTTGGGGCGATTATTTGTTATATAGGCCTAGGTGAATTTGAAAAAGCCAAGAAGCACTATGGAAAAGACCAGCCAAATCCTGCTTGCGACATTGTCCCCGTGTTTGCGGTCGGTGGAGAGAGTTGAAATCTGAATAAACGGAATTACGGCTCCTGACTTCTTTTGGGTTGCGGGCAAAGCCCGCCTTAGAAAATGGCATCGTCGGACGAGGACGACTTCCTGTAGGCGGAAGGGCTTGACCCTCCGAACCGCTTGAACATCCGGCTGAAGTAATATGCGCTGGAGAATCCTGTTGCATCTGCTATTTCCGACAGCGACATGGAGGTTGTGGCGAGCAGGCGTTTTGCCGTCTGGACACGCCTTTCGATGATGAAATCTGTTGGAGAGCGGCCGGTGGCGTTTTTAAACACGCGGTGGAATCTCGAAACCGAGAGGCAGCTTAGCCTCGCCAGATCCGCCACTGTTATCTTTTCCTTCAGGTGATCCTCTATGTGTCCTATTATGCCGGACTGCCCCCGATATTTGTTCAGCAACGACGGCGCATCACCTTTCGGCTCGCATCCATCTGTAAGGAGCGCCAGCAGTTCCATGCCGAGTGCTTTTTCCCTGGAGATTGAGCTGAGGGACAACTTTTCAGTATCGCGGTTGACGGACGTGATCTTCCCGAGTATCCCCCCCATGTCTGCTGCTTCTGAACCCTTGAATACTTTTGGGAATTGGAAAAGTTTCAGCGGGTTGAATCCTCGCGTGATCTCGTATCGCAGGTGTGCCCATATTATGACAAGCTTTCCGTTTTCCGGTAAAAAACGATTCCTCCTGACCATACCTCCGGGGGAAAGAATTGCCTCACCCCGCCTTATGGAGCAGGTTTCTCCAGATTCCCTGAATGCAATTTTCCCACTGCCTTGCTGGATGAACGCAACAACGTCAGTTGACGGCATGATCCATTTAGTGCGGAGTTCTGTGGCAGATTGGAAAATCCCGAAACTGAGCAACTGAAATAGGAGGGTCTCATCTATTGTTTTTAAGATGCTTGTGTTCATAATGACATTATCAGACATGACTACAGCACGATTGTGCATTTACTTTTATTTCTCAGCTGAATATAATATTAGCAGTAAAAATAATCAATCGAGGTGATTTCAAAATTACGAAAATGAGATAAAAAGCTGAAAGAATTCCGTGCTATTTTAATTTTGGTCGAAAAAAAATATCTTGGTGAAAAGCTTGTCGGTCACATAAGCCGGGACTCGACAGCGATAGATGCGAGGGAGAAGGCCGTAAAAAAAGAAAAGCCTCAAAAGGAGGCGCACAAGAAAGGACGACCGAAGAAGGGAGAGGAAAAACCTGTGGAGCCGAGGAGACTGGAACTGCAGCCGCTCCAGAGCCTTGCAGAGAACTTGGCGGATTTGCCGAAGTCATGCGACTGGGGCGCGAAGTATGACAGCAACGGCAACAAGATGACATGGCGCGGATACAAGCTGCACATTGATACGATGGACGGGGATGTGCCTATAAGCGCGCAGCTGACATTGGCCTCAGTCCATGACAGCCAGGTGGCGATACCGCTGATGCAGATGAGCCATGAAAGAGTTGTCAGCCTTTATGACCTTATGGACACGGTGAACCAGCTTTATAATCCGCCGCGGAGCCTGTCGGACTATGAGAAGAGTTGAACTGAAATATAAATTTGAGGAAAGAACGTTTTAAGAAAAAAGCGAAAGGAGGCTTATTGTCAAAAACAGGGACTTTAAGCGTATAAGATGGGATTTTTTAAGAATTTTACAAAAAACAAGGAAAGTGCCAATTTAAAACTCTGAAAAATTCAGAGTTTTGAAATTGGCTTGGATGAAAGACCGATAATCTATAATAAGGTAGTGCATATGAAATACAAAAAGGATTATGATGTTGTCGTAGCCGGAGGGGGTATTGCCGGCGTTGCCGCCGCAATCGAGGCTTCGCGGAACGGAATGAAAACCGCACTTGTCGAAAAGACTGTTTTCACAGGAGGGCTTGCCACAACCGGGCTCATTTACGTATATCTTCCCCTCTGTGACGGATGCGGTACCCAAGTGACTTTCGGACTTTCGGAAGAACTGTTGCGTGCAAGCATCATTTATGGTCCAGGCGACATACCGAAAGGCTGGGAGAATGGAGTAAAAGGTCCGGCAGGCACGAGATTTTTGGTTAGGTTTTCGCCGGCATCGTTTATTATTGCACTAGATGAAATCCTTGTAAATGCAGGAATTGATGTCTGGTTTGACACGCTTGTCGTCGGCACAGTGATGAAGGGACAACAGATAACTGGGATCGAAGTGGAGAACAAGAGCGGACGAGGAATCATTTCCGCCAAATGCCTTGTGGACGCCACAGGGGATGCGGATCTCGCATTCCAAGCAGGAGCGCCATGTGTTGAAACCGACAACTGGCTTTCAACCTGGGCAATTATGGCTTCATCCGAAGCGGCAAAGAAGGCGGTAAAAAACGGGAACGCGAAAGATTTGCTCAGCTTTTTCATTATCGGCGGTGACAATGTCGGCCGCGGAGCCCCGGAGGCGGGGAAGAAATATCTTGGCACTGACAGTAAAAACGTGAGCGAGTTCATACTAAAATCCCGTGAGCTTCTAACCAACGATCTCAAAAAACTCTATGCCAAAGAAGGCAAGGAAAAGCGCAATGACTATTATCCTCTCACGCTAGCTTCAATGCCTCAGTTGAGGACCACACGCAGGATCGATGGTCTATCAACTATGAAAGATGACGGGCATCCAAAGAAGATTTCTGATTCGGTCGGACTCGTAGCAGACTGGCGAAAAAGAGGGGTCGTCTGGGAAGTGCCTTACTCTTCCATCCTGCCTAAGAAAGTGAAGGGGCTTGTCACCGCCGGACGCTGTATTTCCAACGAACGTGACGCCTGGGAAGTGATGCGTGTGATTCCCGCCGCAGCACTTACGGGCCAGGTTGCGGGACTTTCAGCGGCGCTTGCCGTAAAAAACAAGACTAATCCAGATGCCCTTGCGGTGGAGGATATTCAGTCAGCGCTTAAATCCAAGGGGATACCTTTGCACATGGAAAATGTTTGAGGCTATAGTTTTTCATCCGGATAAATTCAAAATTTAAATCTGAAAAGAGGGCATTATCATGCAAAACATAAGGGAGAAAATACTTTCGTGGGGTTATGTACTGGACGATGTTCCCGGAAATGTGCCGTTTGTATTCGGCGGGACACGCTGCAGCCTAGAGACGGCCGCCGACTATATTGGCGCGAAAAACCTGATTTACATGAACTCCATGTACAGTCCGGAACAACTGAGAAAACGCCATCCGTCGGTCAATCCCTGTTCCGGAGAGGGCACGCTTTCCGACAAATATTTCAGACATCTGTCCAAATACGACAGCGTCATGTGTGCATTGGAGCGTGGACGCTATACCGAGTGCGCCACGGAGATCAGCCGGTTTTCATTGACTCATCCCAATGTGAAAGGGGCGGTTTTTGACGACTTCTGCGTCCCCGCAGTGGCTGGAACAATGATTTCTCCGGAACAGCTCGGGGAGATAAGGGCCGCGCTGAGGAGCCATAATCCCGATTTGAAACTGCATATAGTGACTTTTGACTATCAGAATCCCAAAGACTTGGTTCCATATCTGGATCACTTCGACGAACTGAGCCGCTGGAGCTGGGTGCCTACCCTTGATTACTGGAACAAATACTACTTTGAAGTGTCCAATTTGAAACGGATCACAAACAAGCCAGTGATTCAAGGCATTTACATTCATGACTTTGGCATAGACTCAGAGTCTCCCGTCCCAATGGATATTTTTCAATTGAGCATAAAAAAAATATGCCAATACTCCCTTGGCGGCCAGTTGGACGGATTCATTATCCCGCAGGCAGGATGGTTCTGCCATGAAAAGCACCGCGAGCACATACAGTGGATGAAGAACTACATCGACTGGTTCTGCGGAACAACAACCGTAAGGTGAGTTGCGGCAAGAGACGGCTTTTGGAGCGTCGGCATGATGACGGTTCTGTAATATCGTTGAACAGGATGGAAATTATGAGTTCAATAATACATATCACAAGCGGTGACTGTGCGGGTGGCATTCTGGAGAAGTCTGGTGTTGGCGGTGAAGTATTCGTGTGGCATGATATACTTTACGAGGGTCCAAGGAATCCGGGGTGGCCGGATGACGATACGCTCCTTGGCCGTGCGCTATTCCTGGAAGATGCAACCGGTGGAGGATTGAATAGAAATCTCATTCTTGAGACTCTGAAAACCCAGTATCGCAAGCTGGAAGCGGTCAAGAATTACGAAAGACTGGTTCTCTGGTTTGACGCATGCCTGTTCGATCAGGCGATGCTCTCGCATATCCTTGCATGTTTGCGTTTTCTTGGAAATCAGAAGGCTGAGCTCATATGTGTGGATGCTTTTCCGGGGATCAAACCTTTTCACGGGCTTGGTCAGCTCAGTCCGGAACAGATGGCGTCTGTGTATGATAGGCGTCAACCAGTGACTGAAAAGCAGTTTCATTTCGCTGGGAGGGTGGACAGGGCTTTTGCATTACAGGATGAAAATGAATTTGTAAAATTGTCAAAGTGTTCTGATGCTCCCCTGCCTTGGATTCCCGCCGCCGCTACGCGCTGGCTCCAGGAAAAACCGGATGAGGTAACTGGATTGGGACGACTTGAGAATCTTACTCTGGAGGCGTTGCGTTCCGGTTGCCGAACACTGGTGGAGATATTCAAATATGTGTCTTCAAATGATACACCGCCGCAATTCTGGGGAGACACTATGCTGTGGGCGAAGATAAACGCGCTGGCTGACCGGAATCCGCCTTTTGTCCGAATAGAAGGACCGGAAAAGCGACTGCCACAATGGGAGGGAATTTCCGATTTGAAGCTGTTTAAGGTCCTGCCGGTGTGAGCATAATGCCATTTGAAAAAAATCACAAGAATTTGAATACCCAATATCCAACACTCAATTTCCAACGGAATTGAATACAGAAATTTCTTAACTTTGACATTGGATATTCCGTGTTGGTTATTGGATATTCAATTTAGCATCTACTCCCTCGGGTGCCTGAGTTTGCGGCATTTGTGGCACATGAAGATGTCGAGCCCGTATGTGACCGCTGTTTCCTCTATTTTCCTGATTGTTACGGAATCTCCGGCTTTCATTTCAAGAGTGTTCGGGGAGTTATCTGCGACGAGGATGGCGGGACCGCGTGTCAGGGTGATTTTTATTGATGTGTCTTCGGGCAGGACAAGGTGGTTTGTAAGTTCCGTGCTGTTGCTGAAGGCGAGTCCGATGCCCACCCAGAAGATGCTGTGGGTGATGCTCCTGTAGTATGCGGTACTGCCGTGCACCGTAGAGACTCCGGCCCCGTCGCCGACTATTTCCTCGCCATAGAGCTTGCCGTCAATGAAAACTTTGTAGCGGATTGCGCTTACCGGATTGAGGTTGTGTATGAAGATGTCGTTTATAGCCGTTACGCGGAAGGATCCGCTTGAGGCGGCAATCTTCATTATTTCAGATTTGTTGAGTTTGTTTTTTTTCAGGAGCCCGAAGATTCTTTCATACGACGAGTGTTCCGGGCAGAGCGGGGCGGTTCTGATGTCCCGCACTGGGAATTTTGGAATGCCTGGGAATTCCCTTTCGGCTCCGAGGAGCGCGCCGTCACCGCCGTGGACGATTATCAAGTCTGGATTTTTATTTGTGATTTTGAAGTCTTTTGACTCAAAATAAGGCAGTATGTCCCTGATGTATCTTCCCTGCAATGAAACTTTCATGTATTCATTCCCGGTTTGTTTTTTTATTGTTTGCGACCACCGCATATAGGACAACGGCCGCGCAGTTGCCGACATTTATGGAACTCTTCATTCCGAACATCGGAAGACTTACTATACCATCACATAATTGAATTGTCTCTGTTGAAATTCCAAGGGCCTCATTCCCGAAAACTAGCGCGAGTGGAAACACATAATCTTTTTCCCAGGCGCAAGTCCCCTCTGGCCCGCTTTCGACGGCGAGGATCTGTTTGATGCCCTCAAGCCTGAGGGATCTCACGGCATCTGCTGAATTTTCAAAATGTCTGAATTTCACGTTCTGTTCCGCGCCCATTGCGGTTTTCGCAAGTTTCGGATGGGGCGGTGCCGGAGTATAGCCGCAGCAGACTATCTCCTTTGCGCCGACAGCATCCGCAATCCTGAAAATATTTCCAGTATTGTGTGCGCTTCTCAGCCTGTCTAGAATAATTGTTATTTCCATGGGGAAAAGTAGCACGGATTGTAGATATTTGTTAAAAATATGAAGATTTCTTGACAAGTATTGGTTAAATATATATCGTTACTGCTCCAAAATGAGCTAATAGTCAAGGCATGTGTTGATGAACCGTAAAAGCACCGGCACCCGGAATGGGAACAATCAGAATCGGCAGGCAATGTCCAGTCAGCCCTCTTGTGAAGACGTTGTAGCTGCACGGAGGATTAGTTTCAGTGACATAAGGGAGCATCTTGCCGGGCCTGCTGTCTCGTTGATTGTTCATGTGATCCTGCTTGCGATATGTTTTACATTCATAGTTTCGGCGCCTGATGAACGCAAGGAGATTGCAGTTGAGATCAAGGAGTTTGAGGTGATGAGGATTGAAAAACTTCCTCCGCCTCCGCCGGAGGAAAGAATTGAATTTGAGAAGACCGTGGAGGTGGATGCCCCTCGGTCGAATGTGGCCTCCGCGATGGCTGATGACGCAAGAATAGCGCCCTCTTCATTTTTGGGAAAAACGGATACGGGAGTTGGATTTTCAGATGCGCCGGACGTTCCGGTGTCAAACGTGCTGAACATTTCCCCTTCGGATTCGCCTCTTGTCCTTCCGGGTGCCATGTCTGGGAGGAGTAAAGGCGGGATAAAGACGGCACTGCAGAAATACAACAGAGGCGGCGGTGCAACCGAGCGTTCTGTTTCAAGAGGCCTATCCTGGCTCAAAGACCATCAGAATGCCGATGGATCATGGGGTGAGGGACCGAACAGGATTCCTGCGATGACCGCACTTGCGACACTCGCATTTCTTGCGCACGGCGAAACGCCGGGGTCACAGGAATATGGGGCATGTGTGCTCAAGGCGATAAGGAAACTGATTGAATACGGAAGCACTTCAGACGCGAACGGTCTGATTAAGAATTCCGGCAAGGGGTACGGGCATGCAATGGTCGCATACGCGCTTTCAGAAGCTTACGCCCTTACCAGAATACCCATGATTGAAGAGCCGATGAACAGGACAATAAACCGGATAATTACCGGTCAGAACAGCTTGGGGTCCTACAATTATCTATACGGCAACGGTCCGTACCGGGAGACTGGAAAACCCAGATGCGATCTTTCCCTTGCCGGCTGGAATTATCAGGCTTTGAAAGCTGCGTCTGCGGCAGGATGCACGGTCAAGGGGCTTGACACGGCAATCGGCAATGGAGTGAAAGGCATTCAGAAAGTTCATTACACTGGAGAGGGCTTTGCCTACAGAAGCGCCGACGGGAAGGGAGGGGGCACTCCGACAATGACATCGGTTGGCGTGCTTTGCCTCCAGCTCATGGGGCAGGGCAGGTCAAAGGAGGCGTTGACCGGGTTGAAGTATATTGAAACGGGGGCGGACGGTTCTTGGATGAAATGCGACTGGCAGGCCGGGAGGAACAATTCGCTGTACCAGTGGTATTACCAGACACAGGCGATTTTTCAGGGTTATTCCGGAACCGGAGGAACTTGGGACAGGTGGAATTCGGAATTCCAGAAAGCCCTCATGAAAGAACAGGAATCGGACGGGCACTGGTCATCTCCGTCGGAAAAATACGGGAAAGCGGGGATGGAGACAGGCAAGGGCAGACAGGATAAGGACGTCAAGGATGACGACGACAGTGCCGGCACGACGCAGAACGGCTCGTTTGCCAGCGCCGGCAATATTGATCTTTACATATATTCAACATCTCTCTGTTG
>CAMCYE010000098.1 GCA_945883805.1 Victivallis vadensis
GAACTCGCAAAGATGGCTTATCTGAGCATATCCATAAATCCGAAAGTTCCGCAGTTGAAAAAGACTCTGATAGACAAACATTATCAGCGTAAGCACGGAAAGAATTCGTATTACGGACAAAAATTTTGAAACAAAATTTTTATATTTTAAATAAAGAATGAAAGAATGGAAGAATGAACAACATAACTGAAATCAAGCTTGGAATCGTGGCCGTCAGCAGGGACTGTTTTCCAATAGAGCTTTCAAAGAAACGCAAGGCCAAAGTGCTGAAATCATGTTCAAAAAAGGGAATTGCGGTTGCTGACATATCCACAGTAGTTGAGAATGAGACCGACGCGCTGAAAGCGCTTGAGGAAATCGTAAAGCTCAAAGTCAATGCGCTTATCATCTATCTCGGCAACTTCGGACCGGAAAGCCCTACTACAATCATTGCCCAGAAATTTCACGGCCCCGTGATGTTCGTGGCTGCGGCGGAGGAAACCGGCAGCAACCTGATCAACGGCAGAGGCGACGCCTACTGCGGAATGCTGAACGCATCATACAATCTCGGTCTCCGGAAAGTCAACGCATATATTCCTGAATATCCGGTCGGAACCGCTGATGAAGTGGCGGAAATGATCAACGGATTCATTCCGGTTGCAAGAATTGTCACAGCCCTCAGGAATCTGAAAATTTTCGCTTTCGGACCGCGTCCGCAGGACTTCGTCGCATGCAACGCCCCAATTAAGCCGCTCTATGACCTCGGTGTCGAAATAATGGAAAACAGCGAACTTGACCTCTATGATATTTTCCGCAGCACCGAAGGAGACCCGGAAATAAAAAAAGTCGCCGCCGATATGGCGCGCGAACTCGGAAAAGGAAATACATACCCGGACCTCCTTGCGAAACTCGCACAATATGAGGTCGCCCTCATGAAATTCATGTCAGAGAATCTCGGCGCCTCAACGTACGGCATATTTGCAAACAAATGCTGGCCGTCATTTGAAAAATATTTCGGATTCGCCCCGTGCTACATCAATTCGCGCCTCGCTTCAAGGGGCATTCCAGTGTCATGCGAATCGGATATTTACGGAGTCCTGAGCGAATACATGGCGACATGCGCCACAGACTATCCCGCAACCCTGCTCGACATTAACAACACAGTTCCGCAGGACATGTATGTGGAAGCTGGAAAGAAGGCGGGGAATTATAAGCTGAATGACCTTTTCATGGGATTTCACTGCGGCAACACATGCACGGAATGTCTCGCCGACTGCAGCCTGAAATATCAGCTAATCATGCACAGGCTCATGGAACCGGGCAAAAGTCCGGACATCACAAGAGGAACGCTTGAGGGACGAATCAAGCCTGGGAATATCACACTTTTCAGATTACAGTCGACTGCGGATGCAACATTGAAATCCTATGTGGCTGAAGGTGAAGTCTTGGATATAGATCCGAAGTCGTTTGGAGGAATCGGAATTTTCGCGGTGAAGGAAATGGGGAGATTCTACCGCCATGTCATGATCCAACAGAGATTCCCGCATCACGGCGCGATAGCGTTCAGGCATTCCGGCAGGATTCTCCATGATGCGCTCCGCATGCTCGGGGTGTGTCCATGCAATATCCATTACAACCAGCCGGAAACAATTCGCTATCCCACTGAAAATCCGTTCAACCGATAAATTTCCACTGGAGAAAGTCTTGGCAGACTTTCTTCTGAGTTGATTATGCCGTTTCCGGATTTGCCAACAGCCACTTGAATGCCGGAATGGCACGGACTTTAACTTTTCCGTCGCTGAATTCCTTTTCCTGATTCAAGGTGATTATATAATTTTCCGAAGTCCCGAAATATTTAGCAGTCACAAAAAGAGGCTCAAGCTCTCTTTCAAGAGTTTCCTTGGAGCTAATGTCCTGGCATACTTGGATACATGCGCTGGGTTTGCCGGAGCTGTCAAGCGGAATAAAATCAATCTCCTTCCTGCCGGTTTTGGTAATATAGAAAAACACCCTGGGGAAGTTTCGCCTGAGATGGAGATAGACCATATTCTCAAGGGCGCGCGAGTATGAGCCGTCCCACACAGTGCTGTTCCTCATGGAAAGCGCCCAGTCAATGCAATATATTTTCTTGTAGTTCCGTTCCTGTTCCTTTCTTGAAGATGACATTACAGGGACAGTAAATAAAAGCCAGGCATCCTCAGCCCAATGAACATAGTTCCTGAGATTGTCCCTGCTGGTCTTATATCCAGACGAAACAAGAAATTTATAGGCGGCCTGCAAGGTGTATGGCCTTGCCATATTTGACAGCAGATACGAATAAAGCATACTGCACTGCTTCGGACGGCTGACATTGAAACGCTGAATTATATCCTTGAGAAGCATTGTATCGAAGTATTCCCTGATAACCGATTCCCTTGAAAACTCGTCAAGATTCGCGATTGCGGGATATGCACCCCATTTAAGATATCCATCGAAATGCCGCCTCAGGTCGGCCTGTCCTTTTGTGGATTCCCTATCCAATGAAAAACCAAGGAAGTTCAAATACTCGCTGAAGGAAAGCGGGTAGACCACGGACGAGAGGGACTTCCCCCTCAGAGAAGAAGAAATCCTGTCTTTAAGCATTTCCGATGATGACCCCGTGATTATTACTTTCCAATTTTGATTCCTTGAAAGATCTATGGCATATTCCTCCCATCCGCTTATCCTGTGGATTTCATCCAGGACGAATATCAGCTTTGTCTTCAGGTCAAATTCCGGATTCACTTTAAGGAAAATCTTCTGGATGAGCATCAAGTCGGAAGATTTCATCTGAGACAGAATCGGATTGTCGAAATCTATTCGACAAATATTTGCGGCGGACTTGATGAATCCCGACTTAATGAATTCATCGGCCGCCTGAAGGGCCCTATAACTTTTTCCCGTTCTTCTGGCTCCGATTATGGCAGTTATCATTTCATTGACAAACGGAACTCTGTTTTCCCTTGGAATGTAGGGAGGTATCCCGAGTCCTTGGAAGTCGGCTATTTTTCTCTGGATTTCATCTTCAAACATAACATGAATCCTTCACCTGTTTGAATTACAGAATTGCACTTTATAACTATAATTTAGTCATATAATCAAGAAATGCAACTATAATTTAGCCGTAATTATGTTAAATTTTTCAGTCGCGTAGAATAAACACTGTTCATTTGTTGGGATGAACCCTATTGCAGTTTCTTCATCTGGTTGATGCACATCAGAAGGGATCTGGGGACGTGGAAGAAGGTTTTCCATTTACCGCCCTTATGGTAATGTGTGGGCTCCCCTCGCCTGTTGAGGTAGGCGTACCATTCGCCGTACTGCGGATCCCTGAAATGCTCCCATGACCACTTGTCGACATCATCGAATATTTTCAGATACTCGTCTTTCCCGCTCAGGCGATATGCGAAAAGCGCGGCAATGGCAGCCTCATTGTGGGGCCACCACAGTTTCATGTCCCACTGCAGTTCAATGTGCGGCTTGCCCAGGACATCCATGAAATAATATATTCCCCCGTAAACAGGGTCGGTTCCGAATTTATACAAACCTGAAACCGCCTTGCACGCCTTGTCGATGAGTTTTGCATCCTTCCTGCCCTCCGCATACTGGAGTACAAACCACATTGATTCGAGCCCGTGTCCGGGATTGATTATCCTCCCCTCGCACGAGTCCAGATCAAAAGTGCCGTCCTGGTTCACGTTTTCAAAAATCACCTGGCGTTCTTCATTCCAGAATTTTTCCATTACGGTGTCGACCGCGCGGCCGGTGTCGGCGTCATAATCCTCCGTCCCCAGGCATTCTTTCATGACACTGCCGAGATTTGCAAGAATCATGTAACTTGCCAGGGAAAGGCGCTTCTGTTTCCCGGGCAGGGATTTCTCCCATCTGCCTTTCGGGCTGGACATTCTCGATATATAGGTCCGCATGGCGGAATCGGCTTCAACCCGGTATTTTTTTTCACCTGTCGCCTTGTGCATCGCCGCCGCCCCCATCGCCGCAAAGCAGTCGGAAAAAATACTGTACGGAGCCATGGACGGCTCCCCTCTGCGGTTGAGCGCGAAATAATAGCCGCCATCTCCGGATTTCCCGTGCCTGACCAGGAAATCATATCCGTCGCGTGCGATATCCAGCCACGAATCCTTCCTGTATTCGCTCATGTAAAGTGTCGCGAACATGTAGACAATGCGCCACTGCATCCACATATATTTCTCAGTATCGTAAACTGAGCCGTCTCGGTCAAGAGAGGTGAAATAACCGCCCATTTCCCTGTCAACACAATTTTTCTCCCAGAACGGGATCACCGACTCCAGAAGTTCTTTTTCGTAACGGATAATGGTTTTATCAAACTTTGCCATGAAAAGTCTTCCTTTCGCCTTTTCCTCCCTTACGGAAAAACAAATCCATCTACCTTCGAGGTGTCAAAACTGGTCCAGTCCATACGGCGTTCAAACTTCATGAACGCCTGATCAATCGTCGGAGCTTCCACATCTTCCGGAAACATTTCCTTCATTTCAATATGCCCCGTAGAGTCAAGCAGATTGAGCCGGATCGGACCCGGAATATGGAACGGTTTAATTTCCGACCTGCGGGCGATTCCCCTCTTGACCCCGGCATAAATCATCTCGCAGGCGCGGGCCGGAATCACGGAGCATGCCTGATATACGGACAACGCCTGCTTTACCTGGGCTGTCTCGATCCCCGGGATTTTACTTTTTAATTCGGCGGTGATCTTATCGTCGCCGCTGACAAATACCGTAGGCACTGAATAGTCCCCTGCTATTGCCGCAGCCATGGAACCTTCGCTAAGATATATCGCCCCTCCGTTGACCTTCCATTTTGAATGGGGCAGGATGGCGTTGGGAGTTGCTCCCATGGCGTGCATGCCGACCAGCACCAGCGCGTCGCAGGAGGAGTCCAACAATGGAAGCCAGTGCGGACCGCTGCAATTCCTGCCGTGAATGATCCTGCACCGCGGATCCAAATTCTCAAAGATGATGTTATATCCGCTGGAATGACCATCATTGACCAGTACCTCGTCAGCACCGGAATCAAATGCCGCCCTGACGGCGGCGTTGACCTCGTCCGTCAGCAACCGGTACATGCGGTGGCGATGCTGGATATTTTCCATTTTGGGATCAGCATGTTCGAAAAAACAGAATCCTGCAACGCCTTCAATGTCAGTTTCAATGTAGATTTTCATAAAGCAATCCTTCTTTTATCGGCCGAGCCAGCCTCTCATATCGTTCCTATTATTTTTTTCACGTAATCCTACTATAAGGCGACTGCAAAAATCCGCATCGAAGTGAAATTTATTCAGGGAGAAACGACGAGAAAGATTTCCTGACTTATCCGACTATGACCTTTTTCACTTCCTGGGCGAGGGTCACCATTGAATAGGGTTTCTGGATGAAGACATTTACCCCCAGCCCGAGAATTTCCTCGATGCGCTTGTCCTTCTTGAAACCGGAAATGAGAATGACCTTGAGATCAGGCCGGATCTCCCTCATTTCGATATAAGCCTCCCTGCCGGATTTCTTCGGCATGGCCATGTCAAGGAGAACCGCGCTGATCTCCTTATGCCGCTCCTTGAAAATATTCACGGTCTGCTCGCCGTCCTCGGCGAAGATCACATCGTAACCGAGTTTCGTGAGAATGCCCTTCGCCGTTTTCCTCATGACAAGCTCGTCATCCGCGACAAGGATGAGTCCAGATCCTATCGGTATCTTACTTTCGGCCAAGGCGTCAGCTTTCGGAGCCGCCCCGGGAACTTCAGCGACAGTTATTTCAGGCAGATATACATTGAATCTCGAACCTATGGCCGGCCTTGACTCGACCTCTATGAAACCGCTGTGCTGGCGTATGATGTCGTTGGCGATCGTGAGGCCTAGCCCATTCGCCTGCAGAGACGTCTTCGTGGTAAAAAACGGATCAAAGATTTTTGCGACTGTTTCGGAATCCATGCCGATACCGGTATCAGAAATGGATATGACCCAGTAGGACTGCCGGAGAGCCTGAGGATGAAGGGTGCGGTAATTCCTGTCAGGATAAACTTTGTTTATTGAGATGGTAAGTGTGCCGCCTTGGCTCTCAACGGGTTTCATGACGGTCATCGCCTGCACCGCATTGTCGCAGATGTTGAGGAGTATCTGTTCAATAAGTGCGGAATCAGCCTTTGTCATCGCCCTGACATCGAAAATTTCACCTACAAGTTCGATTCTCTTGTCAACCGTATTCTGGCAGAGCTTGAGGATGTGCTGGACGAGCCCGTTAAGATCAACATTTCCAAGGCATATTTCATGTTTCTGCGCAACCGACAGGAGCTGCTGAACCATGACCACCGCCCTTTCCGCGGAACTCTCGATGATTTCCATGTTGTTCCTGATTTCATCAAGATTGCCGCCATTGTTCTCAAGGGAGTATTTCATCATCGTAATGGTGCCGGTGATTGCGCCCAGGGCGTTGTTGAAGTCATTCGAAAGCCCACCCATCAGATTTTCAACTATCTGCATTTTCTGGGCCTGCCTTATCTGCCCCTCCCTGACCTCGTAGGCGGTGACATCGTCAATAAGCACCACAACACCGTTTATGCCGGGAGCATAACTCATCTTGATGTTGATGTATCTTTCGTTGCCCCCAATATTGACTTTTTGCCTCAAAACCTCGGACGAGCGCTGGAGCTGGAAGTTCTTTTCATACTCCACATGTATGATAGGCTTCAGGAAGGGAAAAAGTTCCCATACGTTCTTGCCTACGGCCTTCGAGCCGCTAACCGAGAAATATTGCTCGGCGGACTTGTTCAATTGCGCAACCATCTCCTCTGAATCAACAAAAATCAGAATGGAATTGATTGAGTTCAGGATTGTATTGAGACTGTTCTTTGAATTCTCAAGCGTCGTCTCCATCTCAATTCTTCCGGAAATAAATTTGCGGATCACGAAAACCACAAAGCCGAAAAGGGCCATTATGTTTATAATCAATATCGAATACAGTATCTTGAATACCAGAAGCTTGCCTTCAACCATGCCGTAAAGGTCTTTTTCAATCTTGTCAATACTGCTGATGAGATCGGCGTACGAAGTGTCCACTTCCCCTTTTATTTTCTTCCTGTCGGCCTCCGAGGCTTTTTTCTCGATGGAAGAATTGAACTTCAGAAGCTTGTCCTTGAATGCCACGATTTTCCCGTCAATCGTCCCGCCCGAGTCAACCTCGTAAAGGCCCTTACAGCTCTTTTTGGCCGCATTGATCCGGTCCCATACGGCATTCATGTCCTTCTCGGAATAACCGCTTATGACTTCCTTGAAGATGAGATTGGCGTTTGTCGCCTTGAGTTTGACGTCCATCGCCGCACTGCTTATAGTCGTATATTTCCCGCTCATCCGGATGATGGTGAAATAGACGTAGATATTAATTGCCGTCATAATCAGGAAAGCTATGGACAGGACAAGATATATCCGCAGGAAATCACGGTTGAATACGCTACTACTGCCGTTGTTCAGCTTCGCCATAATGGTAAGCTCCTTTCATTTTATTTTTCACTGTTCATCCTAGATTCGTTGTGAGAAAGCCTTTCCGCACATTTTTTAAGCCAATCAGACGATTGGCGTTCCCGGGAACGCCGACTGTCTAGTCGGCTCTGCATTGTTCCCATGAAAAAGGACTTCCGCCGCGAGTATCCAGTACTCTGTATTTTTCCGTTCCTTCTTCGGACGATATTCATATCGCCCATCAGGCGGAACCAAAAAATCCAATCCGCAATCTAACTCGTCTATGTGAAATTTTTAGCTTTACAGAGTACTAGTTCCCGGCAAAAGGCAAAAAAACAAAAAAGACAGATCCGGCCCCCGGTTCTGAAAAAACATCTATGAACCCCTTGTATTCCCTGATAATATTATAGACCATCGAAAGCCCCAGCCCCGTCCCTCTTTTCTCCTTGGTCGAGAAAAACGGATCAAAAATCTTTGCGATGATTTCCTTTGTCATGCCTATCCCGGTATCTGAAACGCTCAGTATCCAGTAAAATCCGGGCACTGCGTCCGGAATGAACTCGCACATGTTCGGACCGACATATATTTTTTCAAGGGAAACCCTCATGACCCCGCCCTGCTCCTCGCCTTCACCTCTCATTATGGTCATGGCATGGGAGGCGTTTATGCACAGATTCAACAACGCCTGCTCAAGCTGCGTCACGGACGCATCAACCGTCGCCGTCTCCTCCTTAACATCCGATACAATCTCCACCGTCTTGGGAAACATGGTTCCACACACTTTAAGGACGTCCTTCACCACTTTGACGAGATCCACTTTTGCAAATGACTGCTCCTTCTTCCTGGAGATGGACATGAGCTGCTCGACTATGTCGGTGCCCCTCCTTGCGGAATCTTCAATTATTTCCATGTCATCCCTGACATGGTTCCGGAGGGAAACAACCGTAAGCGATTTATCATCAAGGGAATACTTCACCGATGACACCGTCGCCGCTATACCGTTTATGACATTATTGAAATCATGGGAAAGCCCGGCGGCGAGAGTCCCGACAAGATCCATTTTCTGGGAACGCCGTATGTATTGCTCCTTCTTTTCAAGTTCCGTGACGTCATCCATGAGGATTACAGCTCCATTGCAGGAGCAGCCGGCAAAGTAAGGACAGATTGACACGTCTATGTACTTGTCTTCGACCCCCTTCCTGTACTCGATCCGCCTCAGGATTTCTTTCTTCCCATCGGCAAAAACCCTTTGAATTGCCGTTTTACTGTCAAGCAGGAACGGCGCAATCGCCCATAAATCGCGAGATTGAATATTCTTCTGGGACCCGAAAAACTCTTCCGCCGCCGGATTCAGCGCTTTCACCATGAATCTGCTGTCGACAACTATCAGGCTATGCGGAAGCGCCTCAAAAACAGACATGTAGAATCCTTCCCCTATCGCTTTCACTGAGGAAGAGTCGTTCCCGCTAGATGATTTGTTTTCCATTTCCAAATTTTCCCGTTTGCCGGTCGCTGGTCACTGGTCGCTAGTCACTTTTACAACACCCACAATGTATTGTCATTTTACGTATAAACAAAAAAAAATGCCTGTTTTCTCATTAAAACATCCTCCTTTCCAAAGCGATAAACTGTCAAATTTATTGTTTCCCTTTTGACATTTCACCAGTTCCATCTTAAATTTACCCCTCCTCCAACATCAAATAAAATAAAAAAAGGATAACACCATGTCTCAAATCATTCCCGGCAAAATGCTGGCCTGGCCGCTTTTCGGCGCAGGCATGGAAAACCTCGGTAAAAATAATTCCCCCTGTACAGTAGAAGTCCCGGACATAGGCGATGACGAACTCCTTGTCAAAATAGATTCAATCGGGCTCTGCTTCTCTGATGTAAAACTCATCAGGGCCGGGAAAGACCATCCCCGCGTCGTCTCTCCGGATCTCGCAACACAGCCCGTAATCCCGGGGCATGAAGCTG
The DNA here is from genome assembly GCA_945883805.1 of Victivallis vadensis. Lineage (GTDB taxonomy): Bacteria > Verrucomicrobiota > Lentisphaeria > Victivallales > GWF2-50-93 > GWF2-50-93. Next base: position 9,456 of record CAMCYE010000098.1, read on the forward strand.
TAATGACAGTTCTCAGGATCGGGAAAAAGATCTCCGACAAGTTCAAAGTCGGAGAGCGTTTCATAATTCAGGCGGACATATATGTGAAGGGTAAGGGTTTCGCCTACGGTTACGCCATTGACGGCGGAATGGCCGAATACAGCAGAATCGACCAGCGCGTCCTGAACGGCGACGAAGGCTGCTACCTGCTTCCCCTCGCCGATTCAATCCCAGCCGGAATCGCCGCCCTCATCGAACCATGGACCTGCGTCATAGCCAGCTACATGATTGAAAACAGGAAGGCCCCGCTCAAAGGCGGCTCCATCCTTATCGCCTCCGAAGAGGGAAATAAGAACACATACGAGCCGGGAAAACTTCTCGCCGATGCGAGACCCGCAAAGATATCCGTCCTGAACATTGACCAAAAGTCGATTGATTCAATAAAAAGAGAGATCCCTTCCGCAAAAATTGAAATCCTGAAATCAATTCCGGAAAAAGAAACATTCGACGACATTTTCCTTTGCCAACTCCGCAGGGAAAACGCCGAAAAAATTGCGAAGCTCGCAAATAAACATGCCGTGGTGAGCTTCATCGGAAACTATCCCGACGAACCATGGTCGTTCGATGTCGGAGGAATCCATTACAACGGCTGGCTCTACCAGGGAAGCAAAACCAATGTCCTTTCAGATGCGTATGGCAGGAATATCAGAAGCAAGCTCAAAAAAGGAGGCTCATGCTGGCTGGTCGGAGGCGCGGGCGCAATGGGGCAGATGCATTCCCAGCTCGCCGTGGAATCACCCGAAGGGCCTTCCAGAATCCTCATGACCGACATGGATGACACAAGGATAAAACATGTCTGCGAACTTCTCGGGGAAAAGATCAGGGAGAGGAAAATCGAGTTTAAGACACTTAACCCGAAATCGTTCCCAACACCAGCCGCATTCGAAGCCGAAGTTGCGAAATTCGCAGAAAAAGACGGGGGATTCGACGACATCGTAATGCTGGTGCCGGTAATACCCGTTGTCAATTCGTCGGCGCCATTCCTCAGGAAAGACGGGCTCATGAACATCTTCGCGGGAATTCCAGCCGGAAAAGAAGGACTCCTGAATGTGAAAAAAATAACTGAAACCGGCGCCAGATACATCGGATCAAGCGGAAGCCTCACATCACATCTCAGACACACTCTGAACCTTGTCGAAGAAAAGAAGCTCAATCCGGCGACCGCCCTAGCCGCCATCGGCGGAATGCAGGACCTGAAAAAAGGAATCGAAGCGGTCGCCGATGCGAAATTCCCCGGTAAAACAGTGATCTTTCCGCACTGCGATTTCCCGATAACCCCCATCGAAAAGCTTTCAGAACTTTCTCCAGCGCTTCCAAAGACCCTGTCAAAAGAGGGCTCATACACGATGGAAACGGAGAATCTGCTCTTCAAACTGTTCGGAAAGAAATAGTAGCTGGTAGCTCGTAGCTCGTAGCTGGTAGCTCGTAGCTGGTAGCTCGTAGCTGGTAGCCATGAGCTATGACCTATGAGCTGCTATGAGCTGCTATGAGCTGTGACCTATGAGCTATGAGCTGTGACCTATGAGCCATGAGCTATGAGCTATGAGCTATGAGCTATGAGCTGTGACCTATGAGCCTATGAGCTGTGACCTATGAGCCATGAGCTATGCCCTATGAGCTATGAGCTATGAGCTGTGACCTATGACCTATGACCTGGTCGGTAGTTGATAGTTGCCAATGGCTAATTTGAATTAACCGGCCAAAGCGCCGCAACTTTTAATACATAAAACAAAGAAAAGAACAGCCCTTACGGGCTTAACTACTAACAAATGCTAAATCTTTCTTAATTCGTTTGTAGTTAATGCCGTAAGGCATGTTCTTGGAATTTTTCTTCATTGTTTTTTCATAAACT
>CAMCYE010000099.1 GCA_945883805.1 Victivallis vadensis
TACGAGATCAACGAGAATGATGTCAAGGAGCTGGGGATAGACTATATCGCCTGGAAGAACGGTCCAGGTGCGAATATTTTCAACACGGGCTGGGATTTCACGAACATACAGAGTTTTTCAAAGGTCATGAATTTTGCCAACACGACCAATATCGAGGGTTACGCCTCGCATGGATGGGGTGGGTTCATGGTAGCCCCGAATATTGACATGACATTCATCAGGCTTCTTGCGCAGAAGGGAAAGGCTAAGATCGCGACATCGGGAGCCCTGACGCTTGTCAATGACTACGCTAACGATCCCGGTCCGAACAATTTCACCAATGCGAAGTACAAGATCAAATTCACTCCGAACTATCAGGACATCATGAAGGATGACAAACAGGCTGTGAGCGTGAAAGAGTCGCAGTCCGACTTCTACTTCTACCTGAGACGTCCTTGCATCAACTTCAACGGCGAGACCGGGGAGAAGGCAATGATGATGGAGTTCGGATACGAGATGAACATCATTGACACGATCGAGCAGACAAGCAAGGGGAACCCCATTCAGAACGTGAGCAACTTCAAATCCTGGCTGACTGTTGCGTCCGGAACTGAAAAACTGCTCGGGACTTTTGACAGGGAGCAGGATGTGAGCCAGTACAATGGAGTGCCGTTTTTGGGCGACATCCCGGTGCTGAAATATATTTTTGGCGCAGTGGAACACTCCAGGTCGCACACAAAAGTTTTTGTGACTGTTTCCACAAAGGCAATCACTCCTGCTGATAATCTGTCAGAATGGTCAGGCAAGGCCGTAACTATCGGTGAGATGCTTGCTGCAAAGAAAATAGAAGATAAAAATAAATAAACATATTAGGAAGGAACGGGAAAAATGAAAAACAAGTTTTGGAAAATTTTAATTTTAAGTGCGGCGGTGTCGTTGCCACTGGCCTTGAGTGCAGAAGATGTCACCGGAGTCGCCACGCCGAGGGCGGCACCGAACGGAAGCCAGATCCAGACGCAGCTCTGGGTTCAGGTGAAGGACGACACAAAGAACGTGAAGCTGATATCCACGAATACGAACGCCAACGTGATTACCAAGACGTATGTCCTTAAAAATGCGGATCCGTATGAAATGCTCCCGTATTTTCAGACAGCGGTAAAGGCGCAGAGGACTGCGAACAACACTTCCAAGGTTGAATGCATGAAGTTCAATGATGGTACAGGAGTGCTGATAGTTTCTGCTGAGGAGTACAGGTTCGGCAAACAGGTGCAGGGGATGGGATTTGATGAAATACTCGAGGCTCTTGACCGGCCCGGGGTGACAGCGTCATCCGGTACGGTCGGGTATGCGTATTTTCCGAAATACGTCAGTGCCGACTGGCTTTACAATGCGCTGCAAAATGTGGGCATGAACCAGAGCGGGAGCAAGGAGCTGCAGGGAGGGAAGGACAAGATCATAGTTGACAAGGGGCTTAACGCGCTTTTCATCTATGTGCCTTCATACCAGGTCAAAAACATAAACGAGATGATAAAGCAGTACGACACACCGGTTTCCGAACTGAATGTGAAATACACCATTTATGAGCTTGACTCCGAACTTGACGGCAGCATAGGTGTTGATTTTCAAGCTTGGAAGAACGGGCCTGGGTCCGAATTCCTGAACCTTTCGAGCCGTTTCGGGAAGCAGTGGGATTTCGCGAACAACATTGTTGCATATCCTCTTAATGGGAAGTCCCATACACAGTTCATAAATTTCAGCCCGAAATGGAACTCGAAATATCTTGATTTCCTGATGTCGAAGAGCAAGGCAAGCATCGTCACGTCTGGCAACATGAGCATCATGAACAACCAGGATGCCAGAGTCGAGGCCACCACCAGGATGGCGGATTTCCGTAACGGTGTCAAATATGCGAACATTGACGTGATAAGTTATATCCGGCTTCAGGATCAGCGGATATATGATTACAATACTTCGAGCACGGTTGCCCCGGATAATTCTGGTGCACTGGACGGAAGATATCGTTTGACGGCATATAATGAAGAGGGACTGCCGATCGCCATAACAGCCTATGGAGCTGGTGTCTTTAATTTTTCCAATGGTGCGCAACCGACTGCGGCTGGAGTCGCCCCGTATCGCGGCGACTTGCAAATTACAAGGATGTATGACGGCTTGAGGTACTCGTATTATCTTGAACTCAATGAATTCGAGGCGATAAATCAGGGTGCCCAGTTTGTCACACTGTGGGAACAGAGGCAGGCTAATGGAAACCTAATCGGCGCCCCGGCTGCAGCCCCTGCGAACATAGGCAACAATGGAAACCCTCTCGGATACAAGACCAAGGCTTACAACGTCAAGCTTGAAAGACTGACAGCCACTATAGCTGGGGTAGGAGCATATAATGGGGCGGCAGTGGCTACCGGGCCTGGTGCCGTCTATACATATTCATGGGTGAACTACGCGACCTGGGATTCGTCCGAGAACTTCCAGATTCAGAAGGATGCGAGCCGCGACACAGCAATAGACGGTTATGGGTTTGTAATGAATATCAGGCCTGTCTCGTGCGAGAAATCAAGCACTCTTGACATCAGCATGGCGAACACGAGTCTTATCGGGTTCCAGTCAAACGGTGCGCCTAGGACTTCGAGGAGCGATATGAGCACTAAGGTGATCGTTAATAACAACGGCAGTCAATTCGTGATCGGGGGCATAGACAAGAAATCCATTGTCACAAGCGTGGACAAACTTCCGTGGCTCGGCGATATTCCGGGACTCGGATGGCTTCTTGGGAGTGAGTCGCCCACTACGAAGAGGTCACAGCTTGTCGCCGTGATTGAATGCACGCCAGTGATACCTGAGAGCAAAGTTATGGAGACGGTGAAGAAGGAGATTGACGAGATGACGGAGAAAGTGGTTTCCGCAGGCGAGAAATTCAAGGCCAATCAGGTCGGATTCGACCAGTATTTGCTTGACGGGGAGAAGAAGGGAATTGACCCGCTTCCGTAATGTTTTGAACTGGAAGCCGTATCGGTTTAAATCCGATACGGCTTTGATTTAGCGGACAATTAATATTTGCCTAACATGATCCTAACATTGCAAAAGTATGGTATACATTAAAAGTAAATGACAAAATCAAAGGAGAAAAAATGAAATTAAATAAAGTATTTGCGGGATTAGTCGGAGCTGTGGCGGTTTTGGCTTCTGGTATTTGCGATGCACAGACAATAAACGGTGCAGGGGCGACTTTTCCGGCTCCGCTCTATCAGCAGTGGATTGCGGAATATTCAAAAGTGAGTGGCGGCGTGAGGATAAATTATCAGGCGCTCGGTTCAAGTGCGGGTCTCGCACAGATCAGGGCAAAGACGGTTGACTTCGGCGCCTCGGACGAACCGTTGGAGAAGGAGGCCCTGGATAAGGACGGATTGATTCAGTTTCCGGTGATAATGGGGGCGATCCTTCCGGTAGTCAATCTCAATGATGTCAAACCTGGCGGGCTTAAACTTTCAGGGGAAGTTCTCGCAAAGATATTCATGGGACAGATCACGTCTTGGAACGATCCTGAAATTGCGAAGATCAATGAGGGGATGAAGCTTCCTGATTTGAAGATCACGGTCATTCACAGGGCCGACGGCTCCGGTACGACATGGAATTTTACGAATTACCTGTCAAAAGTTTCCGCAGAATGGGCGAAGAAATACGGTTGCAACAAGGAAATATCCTGGCTTGAGGGAAGTGTCGGCGGACAGAAAAACGCGGGTGTCGCCGCCATGGTGAAGAGAATCAAGGGATCCATCGGATATGTCGAGTCGGCATATGCGTTTGAAAGCAACATGACCTATACGCAGATGCTCAACAAGGCTGGAAAATTCGTCCAACCGACAACTGCGGCCTTCCAGGCTGCGGCTGCAAACGCCGATTGGAATAATGCTCCCGGATTTTACATGGTACTCACGGATCAGCCCGGTGAAACCAGCTGGCCGATGATGGCCTCAAGCTATATTCTGATTTACAAGGATCAGAAGGCCTCCGCGCAGAAGGAGGAGATAATGCTCAAGTTTTTCGGATGGGCCTTTGACAGCGGTGCGAATATCGCGGAAAAGCTGAATTATGTCCCGATGCCAAAGAATGTTGCGGACATGGTGAAGAAAGCCTGGGGAAATAATGTAGTTGTGAAATAGTTATAGTAAGGTGAGGTAAATATGAAAAGGAAAATTGCTATGAGAATATTGATTGCGATGTTGATGGTGGTGTTTTTCACGGCGGCAGTCGCCCATGCCAGGATTGGGGAGAGTTTTGATCAGTGCGTGAAAAGATATGGGACTCCGGTGACGACAGGCATGAAACTGTTGGATTATCGGACCGGGTTCGAGGTGAAACAGTTCAAAAAAGAAGGCGTGCATGTGAATATTGTCTTTAGCGGCGACAAAGCTGTTTACTTGGAATACGATTATAGCACATTAAAACTGGAGACAGGTGAATCGTCTGCAAATATCATCAGAAAACTCTTGGAAGTAAATGGCAAGGATTGGGTGCTGGACAAATCGAGTATTGACCGGGACTGGTTGCTTGAAGATGTTGACAGCGAAGGAGTCATAGCCAGTGACAAGATCGAGCCTGGCTTTGCCAAAGACAGATGGATCTGCGGTGGCGGTCCTGAAAAAGGCGGACTTATCGCTGTTAAATCCAAAATCATGGGAGTTTTGCTCATAGCAAATGCCGGGTATATGGAACTCACAATGAAAAATCAGCCGAAATATTTTAAGGAAAGGGCGGAGAAGGTCAAGAAGGCTCTTGATAATTTCTGACTGTTGGGTTTGAATCAAAATGGCAGATTTGAAAAAACAATCCAAGAATAGCCAGTCTTTTCCGGACAGGGTTTTCAAGGCGCTGACATTCGTGAGCGCCTTGATTATCATTGTTCTCATGGCAGGGCTTTTTCTCCAGCTTGCCATCCATTCCATACCGACAATAAGAAAATTCGGGTTCGGATTTTTTTATTCAAAGGAATGGAATCCAGTCACGGAGCAGTTTGGGGCTCTGAGCAGTATCTACGGGACACTGGTCACAACGGCCATAGCCGTTGCCATAGCCTTGCCGCTCAGTTTTGTCATTGCCCTGTTCCTAGTCGAGCTTGCCCACCCGGTTTTAAAGAAGATTGTCAGTCAGGCTCTTGACCTGCTGGCGGCAATACCAAGTATAATCTTCGGCATGTGGGGACTTTTTGTCTTCGCCCCCTTCATGCAGGATCATGTACAGCCTTTTTTTGGAAAATATCTGGCCTTCCTTCCTTTTTTCAAAGGTACGCCGATGGGAATAGGAATGCTTACGGCGGGGCTCATCCTTGCACTGATGATTCTTCCCTTCATAAGTGCGGTCATGAGGGATGTTTTTGCGATGGTGCCGGCAGTGGTGAAGGAATCCGCCTACGGTATCGGCTCGACAACAACTGAAGTCACTTTGAGTGTGACGATGCGCTATGGCATGCAGGGCGTGCTCGGCGCGGTTTTTCTCGGGCTTGGCAGGGCGATAGGGGAGACGATGGCTGTGACATTCGTCATAGGCAATGGTTATACGGTTTCGGCTTCGCTTTTCGATCCGGCCAACACGATAGCGTCCACTCTTGCAAGCCAGTTCTCAGAGGCCGTGTCTCAACCTGTTTTCAGAAGCACATTGATGGAGTTGGGACTTGTCCTATTCCTCGTGACTTTCCTGATTCAGGTGGTCGCCCAGATGTGGCTGAACAGGGTCAGACTTAGTTCTGGTGGCGGACTGTGAAGCAGAGGTCGTAGGTCGTAGGTCAAAGCTATCAGCTCAAAGCTCAAAGTTCGTAGGTCATAGTTAGTAGTTCGTAGTACATAGTTCATAGGTCATAGGTCGTAGCTATCCAGCTACCAGCTACCAGCTACGAGCTCAAAGCTCGTAGGTCGTAGGTCCTGTCAGCCAGAAGAGTGAAAACAAAGGGAGTCATGTGATGAAAAAAAGACCGATATTATTTAGGAAAATGCTGGACAGGACTGTGAAGGTCGTCTCGGTTTTATCCGCATTCCTCGGGATATTCTTTCTCGCATGGATTCTCCTCGAAGTCTGCCTGAGGGGGATATCGTCCATGAACTTAAGCTTCTTCACGCAGATTTCCCTTGACGGTGAAAAGGGTGGAATCGCGAATGCGCTTGTAGGAACCTTGCTTATAACGTTATCCGCTGTTGCGATCGGAGTTCCGGCGGGTCTCCTCGGGGGAGTGTTCCTCGCTGAATATGGACGAAGCAGCCGTATCGGCAACCTGATAAGATTTTGCGCCAACGTCATGATGGGTATGCCTTCAATAATAATCGGTCTGTTCGTATATTCAATAATCGTATCTTTAACCGGAACATTTTCCGGATTTGCTGGCGCGATTTCACTCGCCATCATAATGCTTCCCGTGGTTTTGAGGACGACTGAAGATATGCTGTCTCTTGTGCCGAATGCACTGAGGGAGGCCGCCATGGCCCTCGGTACTCCGCGCTGGAAAGTGACGCTCCAGATTGTATTCAGGGCGGCGAAAGCAGGTTTGATCACCGGCGTTCTCCTAGCGACTGCGCGTGTCAGCGGCGAGACCGCTCCGCTGCTGTTCACATCGCTCAACAGCTATTACTGGCCGGCAGAACCCTGGTGGCATGTCTGGAATTTTTTCACCAGTCCCACCGCCAATCTGACTGTCACAATAAACGATTATGCAATGTCTCCGTACAAAGGGCTGAATGGAATTGCATGGGGCGCTTCATTGCTTATAACCGCAGGCGTCCTTGCCTTAAACATCATCGCCAGGATATTATTCAGGGAGGTTAAAAAGTGAGATCATCCGTCGAGATAAAAAACGAAGTCAAGGTTTCCGTGAGGAATTTGAATTTCCATTACGGGAAACATCAGGCATTGTTCAACAACAATATCGATATAATAAAAAACAAGGTGACTGCTGTCATAGGCCCTTCCGGATGCGGCAAGTCGACGCATCTGAGGGTTTACAACAGGATATTTGAGCTGTATCGTGAACAGCGCGCCGACGGGGAAATCATTCTGGACGGTGAAAATATCCTTTCCAGTGAAATTGATATTCTTGAACTGCGAAGGAAAGTCGGAATGATCTTTCAGAAACCGACACCTTTCCCGATGTCGGTCATGGAAAACATAACTTACGGTTTGAAGCTCCACTACAGCCTCGGGAAAAGCGAGATGATGGACAAGGTTGAACGGGCGTTGCGCTCCGCTGCGCTCTGGGACGAGGTGAAGGACAAGCTGAACAGGCCCGGCATGGCCCTTTCCGGAGGTCAGCAGCAGCGCCTCTGCATTGCCAGGGCGATAGCGGTTGAACCGGAAATAATACTGATGGATGAACCCACTTCAGCGATAGATCCGATAGGAACCTCTAAAATCGAAGATTTGATCCAGGAACTCGAGAAAAATTTCACAATAGTGATTGTGACCCACAACATGCAGCAGGCCGCCAGGATCTCGGACTACACCGCTTTTTTCTTCGAGGGATATATTGTGGAATACGGCGAGACCGAGATGATCTTTACAAAACCGAAAAACAAACAGACCGAGGATTATATAACCGGTAGGTTCGGATAATTTTTTCTTTCAAACAAATTCATTCTTTGAATTTATTTGAAAGAAAAAATATCAGGAATAGGCTAAATTTACAGGAGGAGCACATGTCAGTTTTATTAAACAGGGAAATCACGAGTCTCAAGAAGAAGATATTGCAGATGACTGCGCTTGTCGAGGAGAGTGTGAGGAAGTCCATTAGCGCGGTGAGGCATAAAAATGAGGCACTTGCCGAAGAGGTCATTCAAGACGACGACAAAATAGACCTCATGGAGAATGAGCTGGAGGAGGAATGTCTGAAGATCCTCGCCCTTCACCAGCCGGTTGCAACTGATCTGCGTTATGTCGTAGTGTGTCTGAAAATCAACAGCGATCTCGAACGCATAGGTGATCTTGCAGTCAATATTGCCGAAAGGGCGAAGGCCATTTCCGGGGAGGGGGACGATTTCATCCCGGATTCCATCGGAAAAATGATTGAAGCTTCCCTTGCCATGCTGAAGCTCAGTCTTGATTCCTTTATCGAGATGGATGCGAAGCTTGCCGAGGAGGTCGAACGGATGGATGATGTCGTGGACGAGCTTAACCGGGGCATGTATCTGGAGGTCAGGGAAATGATAATGAAGGAGCCGCAGAGGACCGGCTATCTTCTTCATATCCTCGGAGTTTCACGCCAGCTCGAACGCATCGGAGACTACGCGACAAACATTGCCGAAGACGTAATCTACCTGACAGACGGGAAGATTGTCAGGCACAGCAAATAAATTTCCTGAAACGGGAATTCATATCGTCACGGACAGGAGTTGGACAGCAGGTGCAGACGGCGGAATACGCCCTCGGCCTGTACCAGTTCCTCGTATCTGCCGTCCTGGAGTATTTTCCCTTCTCCGACAACAAGAATCCTGTCCGCACGTCGAATGGTGCTGAGCCGATGTGCAATTATGAAGACCGTGCGGTTTTTAAACAGATTGTCGAAAGCGTGCTGGATGGCGCTCTCCGATTCGACATCCAATGCGGACGTAGGCTCATCCAGTATTACAAACTTGGTGTTCAGCAGGAGACACCGCGCTATTGCGAGACGCTGCCTCTGTCCGCCCGAAAGGGAACTGCCACCCTCACCGACAAAATGATCGATGCCGTGCGGGAACTGCTGGACAAAATCCCAGGCTTTTGCCTGCTCAAGCACACGGATAATGTCAGCTTCTGTTGCCGACGGATTTGCGTATTGCATGTTGGTGCGGATGCTCTCGTTGAATAAATAAGGATCCTGCAGGACGACACCATAAAGTGAACGGTAGGCCCGGATCGGCAACTGGCGGATATCGGTCCCGTCCAAAAGCAATTGCCCGCCGCAGGGATCGTAAAATCTGAGCATCAGGTTGGATATGGTGGTTTTGCCTCCGCCGCTGGGGCCTACAAGTGCGACGACCTGGCCGGCCGGGATGGTAAGACTGATATTTTTCAAGACTGGTTTTTCAGGATCATATCCGAAGGTGATATTGCGGAATTCAATATTTCCAATTATTTTTTCAGGCATTTTGGCATCCGGTTTTTCAAATGTGTCGCTTGGCGTGTCGAGAACAGTGAAAAGCTGATCCAGGCCTGCACGGGTGCTACTTATATCGCCATAGATATTTGCCAATGTTGAAACAATCGTATTCAAAGTGGCCTGATAGCCTATGAAAGCCACTAAATCACCCAGACTCAAATTCAAGTTGAAAATTGAATATGCGCCAACCACCATGATGGCGGAGGTGACCATGTATCCGCAGCCTTCTGTCGAGATGGAAAGCTTGAAGGTCTCCTTCGCAACCTGTAGCGATTTCATCTGAGTTGACCATAGCTTGTCTTCGAAATCCTCCTGGATATGGTCCTCCATCGCGAATGCCTTGATGGTTTTTGTGCCCCTGAGACGGTCCAGGATAAAATCAGTTATGCGGTTTTGCGCTTCCTGGTTTATCCGGGTCCGACGATATATCCGGGGCGAGGAGAATCTGGCAATCGCAACATAACCGCAACTGCCCAGAAGCACCACCAATGTCATGGGGGGACTTAAAAGAAAACAGGCAACCAGGCTGATAGTTATGGCGGTGATGTACAGCGACAACTGCTTGAAGACAGTCTGCATGCACCCGCCGACAGTGTTTATGGCGGTGCCGAAAATGCTCTGATACAGGAATCCGGAAGGATATTTGTTGTGAAACCTGAGTGAAAGCCGCTGCAGATGCTGAAACCCCTTTGTCCGCAGTGCGTAAGTTATTTTCTCCTGTGAAAGGAGGATTTGCCGCATTGCCAGATACCAGATTGAAGTCCGGACGAGCTGTGTGAGTAGAAATCCTCCGGCAATGATTATCGTCAGCCTCATGCTCCGCTGCGGAATCGCAATGTCAATCAAAAGCTTGCTGAATAATGGCAGAAGACCGTAAATGCCGCCCGCAATAGCCACAAGGAAACATCCCACCGCCAGCCGCCATCGGAGAGGCTTTATAATTTGCCAGAGTTTCTTCGCCAGCTCCATGGATGAATGTTTTTTAACATCAAGTTTCGGAGAATGGTCGATATCTGATTTTAACGGTTCTTTCATAATTCAATCGTATCGGTTATTCGTTTTCTGGCAGCCAGCCTAGGACTTTCTTGACCTTATTGTTCGGATAAAACTTGCCTTCCATGTCTCCGCTGGCTTGCAGGAGATGGAAGCCGGGCTTGTCAAAATTAATGGCCGCAAGAAACAGCCGCCGGGTATCATCTGGTCCGGTCGCGCAACTGTTTTGAGGTTTTTGGAAGTCATACCGAAATTTCGGCCAGTCGTTCTCGTTTCGGGGGTATATCAGACGCATAGCGGTGACAGACGCCGAATCATGCGCCTGTGAGGCGCAACCGCAAATGAACTCTCCGACCCGTTTGCTGAAACCATAGGGATGCCATGAGTCCGCAGGTCTGTTTTCATCAAAAACAGTATTGTCCTTAATATTCTTATATACACTTAAGGTGCTGATATAGACAAATCGTTTCACCCCGGCGTTAAGTGATAGGTAAAGAAACCTGTAAAGCCCGCGGACATTCACATCAAACGCCGGATTTATATCATTGCAAGTAGGAGGTTTCAGGGCGTCTGGAATATCTTGCCCCACCCCCATGGCAAGGTAAAGAACCGCATCCATGCCAACCACAGCCTGTCGGACTTTTTCCTCGTTGGCGACATCCGATAGGATAGTATGGTTCTCGTAGCCTAGAACAGGCTTGATGTCAAAGTGTTTGCATTCGAACTCTTTTTCAAATGCCGGAACAACGATAGACCCCACATACCCCGCTCCGCCTACTGTTAAAAGTTTCATTTTTTTTAACCCGCTTTTTTTGGTGTTCGCAAATTCATCGGCTATTCGTTTCTGGGCAGCCAGCCTAAAACTTCATTGACCCGCTTGTTCGGGAAAAATCTGCCTTCCATGTCTCCGCTGGCCTGCAGAAGATGAAAGCCGGGTTTGTCAAAATCAACGGCCGCAAGAAAAAGACGCCTGGTATCCTCGGGACCGGTGCCACAATGGTTTCTAGGTTTTTGGTGGTCATAGCGAAATTTAGGCCAGTCATTCTCATTACGAGGCATTATCAA
>CAMCYE010000100.1 GCA_945883805.1 Victivallis vadensis
GTGGTGTAGTCCTCTCTTTCTTGTTTGAATCCGGATTAATTATTTTTGATTCAAGTATTAATATGCGGATGTTCGCTTTTTTGCAAACATACCATGATTATTTTTTAAAAAAAAGGTTGTGGAATGTATAAAATACTTCATTATTGGACATTTCCGCCGAGGCGGATTCGATATTGGATATTCAAGTTGATAGCGATGTGGTAATGCCACCAATGGTGGCGTTCCGTCTAAATCGACCCCAATCATCGGCCCCGACGGTCTCAGATTTCTATCTGGAGACCGAGTTCGATGACGCGGCCTGGGGGGATTTTGTAGAATTTGCTGGCGTCGAACGAGTTCTTTGACATGAATGCGAAGATCTTCTTCTCCAGTTTTATCAGGAATGGGGCCTGGTTGACAAGCAGGGTTTCGCGTCCGAGGAAGAAAGTCGTCTTCATCGGGTCGAAATTGATTTGCTCGTAATGTATGGTCTTGAGCACTTTCGGGATATTGGGATTCTCGCTGAACCCGTATCTCACCAGTATGCGATATATGCCGCATCCGAGTTCAGTTATTTCTGCGCGGGTTTCTTCTGGGACAAAAGGTATGTCCTCGTTTTTAATCGACATCAGCACGGTGGTGTTGTGGAGGACCTTGTTGTGTTTGAAGTTATGGAGAAGCGTTCTGGGTATGCCGGAGGAATTGCCGCTCAGGAATACGGCCGTTCCGGATACCCGGAGAGGTTTGCTGTGTTCTATGTCCTTAATGAATATGTCTACAGGCAATGACTGCTCTTCCATCTTATGTCTGATAATCGCCCTGTTGCGCCTCCATATCGTCATGAGGAAATAAACGACGGCGGCGATGAGTGCCGGTATCCAGCCGCCGGCCCTGATTTTGAGGAGGCACGACAGGAAAAATGCGATGTTTGCAAGAATGAAGAAAGTCGCCACCGGGACAAGGATTATCATCCTGACCGGCCATAATTTCCTTGCGATGAAAAGGGCGAGTACGGTCGTGATCAGCATTGTTCCGGAAACGGCCACGCCATATGCGCCGGCGAGGTTTCCGGAGTTTTCAAAACCAAGTATGAGCGATGCAGTTCCGATGAATAGTGCGAGATTGATGGAAGGCAGGTATACCTGCCCGATTGCCATGGATGAAGTGTGGATTATGTGCAGGCGCGGACAGAGTCCCAGCTGGATCGCCTGTCTAGTGAGCGAGAATGCGCCCGATATTACCGCCTGGGAAGCTATGATGGTTGCGAATGTCGCAAGTGCGACAAGGGGATAAAGCAGGAATCCGGGGGCTATCCTGTAGAAGAGGTTTTCTGAAAGCAGGGGGTTGTCAAGGAGAAACGCGCCCTGTCCGAAATAATTGAGGATGAGTGCCGGAAGAACCACTGCGAACCATCCGTTCCTTATGGGCCCCTTGCCGAAATGCCCCATGTCCGCATAAAGGACTTCTCCCCCTGTTATTGCGAGCACGACAGTTCCGAGCACTGCGAATCCCTGAAATTTATTGTCGAGGAACATGTTGAGGGCATGCTCCGGGTTTATGGCGGTGATGACAATCGGGTTACGGATTATTGCGAAAAAGCCGAGGATTCCGATCACTACAAACCAGAGAAGGAGTACGGGGCCGAAAATGGAGCCTATTTGGGCGGTTCCCTTCCTCTGATACAGGAATAGGAGGGCGAGTATGGACAGGGAAATATAAATGATATATGGCTGGAATGCGTTGGTTGCGACATTGAGACCCTCGACGGCACTGAGCACTGAGATCGCAGGAGTGATGATTCCGTCGCCGTAGAGCAGGGCAGCGCCGAAAATTCCCAGCACTGAAAGTATTGTGACCCATCTTCGGGTATGCTTTTTTTCATACAGGATCAGTGCCATCAATGCAAGGATTCCGCCTTCCCCCCGGTTGTCGGCCTTCATCAGGAACATCAGGTATTTCACTGAAATTATGAGTATCAGGGACCAGAATATCAGGGAAAGGATGCCAAGTATATTTTCCGTTGTCACCGGGATGCCGTGCGAACTTGCGAAACATTCCCTGAAGGCATAGAGGGGGCTGGTTCCGATGTCCCCGTAAACTATTCCGAGGGCCCCCAGCGCAAGCAGGCAGATTTTTTTCCGTACAGAGGATGGATCGGAAGGCTGTGAAGTACTGTCGACTGTGCTCATTTAGGACTGCATCGTTCATGTTTGTTTTTAAGTTCAGATAACAACAACCGAATTAAATATAGTTCAAAAGTTTGAAAAGGGAAATTGAAACTTGATATGGGACAGCGATAAAGGTCTTTATCGCCGTCCGCTGAGCTAATCGGATTGAAGAAATCAAAGGGAGCTGTAGATTAGAGGTTTGTTTTATCATGAATTTAAAATCAAAAATAGTCAACTGATTGGAGGCTTATTGTGATTAAGAAGCGTAATCTCGTATTTCTCGGCGCACCCGGTGCAGGCAAGGGCACCCTTGCGCAGATCCTGTGTCAGGAAATGAAACTTGCCCATATTTCCACAGGAGACATTCTCAGGAGTGAAATTAAAAACGGAACCGAGCTTGGCAAAAAGGCCAATTCGTATGTGACATCCGGAGGGCTTGTCCCGGACGACCTTGTCACCGACATGGTCGGGAAAAGGCTTCAGGAGAAGGATTGCCAGAACGGTTTCGTGCTTGACGGTTTCCCCAGGACAATCCCGCAGGCCGACCTCCTTGAGAAAGTAATGGTGAAGCATGGGATAAAGCTGGACAAGGTTGTCTATTTCGAGGCTACCGAGGGAATTCTCATAAAGCGGCTCACCGCGCGTCTGCTCTGCAGGAAATGCAACACAAACTACAATACGGTTTTCAGCCCTCCGAAGGCAAAGGGAATCTGCGACAAGTGCGGAGTCGAACTTTATCAGAGGCCCGACGACTCGCTTGAAACGGCAAAGGATCGCTTGAGGATTTACAATGTGCAGACAGCCCCCCTTGTTCCCTACTATAAGAATAAGATGCTTCTTGCCACGATCAACGCCGAGCAGGCGAAAGACAAATCTTATCCGGAGCTCCTGAAGGTGCTGGTCTGATGTTTATATTGAATATCCAATATTCAACACGGAATATCCAATTATCAAGTTAAATTGAAAATGCCTTTCCGATGGATATTGGAAATTGAGTGTTGGGTGTTGGATATTCAGAAGAGGGTTCTGATGGGTGATAAGAAAGATTATGTGATTTACAGCGAGGAGGACATTTGCGGAATCCGCAAGGCCTCCCAGGCGGCGGCGCAGGTTCGTGAACGCCTGCCTTCCATGGTTAGACCGGGCATGTCGACAAAGGAAATTGACAATATTGCGGCGGCGTTCATCCATTCCATGGGCGGAGTAAGCGCTTTTCTGGGCTATAGGGGATATCCGGGCATCATATGCATTTCCCTAAATGATGAAATCGTACACGGAATAGGAAGGGCGGACAGGATTCTCAAAGAAGGAGACCTTGTCAGCCTTGACATAGGGGTGAACGTCGGAGGTTTTATCGGAGATACCGCCGTGAGTTTTGTCCTGGGGGGGACAAATGATCCTGACACACTGCGCCTTTTGGACTTTACGAAAAAGGCGCTGGATGAAGGCATAAGGGCCGCAGTTCCCGGCAATTATGTCAGGAATATCAGCGAGGCGGTCGAGAAAATCGCGAAATCCGCAAAGCTGGGGATAGTCAGGGAATATTGCGGGCACGGTTGTGGGGCATGTCTCCACGATCCTCCTGAAATACCGAATTATGTGACTGCAAACAGGGGGCCGCAACTCCGTCCGGGAATGGTTTTGGCGATAGAGCCGATGCTCAATCTTGGAACTTCCAGGGTAATAACTGATTCGGACGGCTGGACAGTTCGTACAAGTGATGGTAAGTTATCAGCTCATTTCGAGCACATGGTATTAATGACAAAATCAGAACCGGAGATTTTAACTTGGCTAAAGTAGATGCAATTTCAGTTGAAGGAAAAGTAAAAGAGCTTCTGCCCAACACGATGTTCAAAGTGGAATTGGAAGGCGGACATGTCATCCTTGCACATATCAGCGGGAAAATGCGTCTTAATTTCATACGCATACTTCCCGGTGATTCGGTGACGGTTGAAATGTCCCCTTATGATCTTGCCAAAGGAAGAATCACTTTTAGGAAGAAATAAATATAACCCCCAGGTTAGATTTATGAGCAAACTATACCGCTTCGGAGTATCGCTGGAGAAAAAGCTGATTGACGCGTTCGACAGCCATATCAGGAAACAGAACTATCAGAACCGTTCCGAGGCGATCCGCGACCTTATCCGTAACGAACTTG
Source organism: Victivallis vadensis (assembly GCA_945883805.1). Taxonomy (GTDB): domain Bacteria; phylum Verrucomicrobiota; class Lentisphaeria; order Victivallales; family GWF2-50-93; genus GWF2-50-93. Next base: position 4,306 of record CAMCYE010000100.1, read on the forward strand.
TGAAAAAACAGTGGGTCGGGGGCGGAACTGTCGCCGGAGTGATTGTGATGACCTACAGCCACCATAAGCGCGAACTCGTCAGCAAAATGCTCGACATTCAGCACGATTTTCAGGAACTCGTAATCTCCACCCAGCATATACATCTCTCCCACCATAACTGCCTAGAAATCATTGCCGCCAAAGGCAAGGCCGGCAAGATAGAGGAGCTTGCAGCAAAGCTCAAGTCGCTTGTCGGCGTTAAACACGTGAACCTCAGTATTTCATCACTTGGGGATGTCTAATCGTTTGATGCACTACGCAGGATTTCAAAGAAACGTGAAATGACTTCTTGCATTTTAACGGGAATATGATAATCTAAAAATCTTTTAGCGGGGAACTCCGTGTAATCCGGAAGCGGTCGCGCCACTGTAAATGGTTGAATAAAGCCATGAGCCAGACCCTCACTAATGAATATTGGGATGTCTCCGCGTCAGGGACTAAACAGTTGCGAACATAATTCAAACTGCCGGTGTTTCTGACAAGGAAGCATCGGCAGTTTTTTTGTGCGCGTAACACGATATGTAAAAGGTCAAGAATGAAAAAGGGAAATGTCTCTGTCGGGTCGAAATGGAATGGATTCAAATTAAGGGAGATGATTGCGGAGGTTGACGATCATCAGTTTCAGCCGGAGAAATTTGAAATTAAAATGGGTCGGGCGAAACCGGACTGGAGGATTTGGGGAGGGAGGCGCTTGGAGTTCACACTCGTCGAGCTCCTCGTCGTGATCGCAATTATTGGAATTCTTGCCAGCATGTTGCTTCCGGCCTTGTCCAATGCGAAGGAAATGGCAAGAAGGGCATCATGTGCGAATAATCTGAAGGAACTTACACTTTCAAACATCATGTATGAATCGGACTACAACCGGTTTGTCGCCGCAGCGGAAGACACGAACTGGCCCGGAGCCAATCTTAAGAGATGGCATGGACAACGGAGCAGTGCCGGCAACAGTTCGGATTATGATTTTAAACTGTCACCCCTGTATACCTACCTTGGACAATCCGGGTCATCCAAACGGTGTTCGACCTTGGATTCGATGACAGATCTCTCCCTTCCTTCATTTGAAAAGAGCGGTGGCGGCTACGGGTACAATCCTGCAATAGGTTCGAAGATATATTTTGTGGACGATTCTTACGGCATTGAATCGTGCAAGGAGGGAGTGTCTGCTGAAAGGATAAAGAGACCGTCCGAGACAGTGATGTTTTCCGACACGGCCTGTATCGTTGACCCGTCTGGGGATTGGGCGTTGTCCGGGTCGGGGCGGATTGCCGAATATTCCTTTGTCCAATCCCCATTTTATGTGTCTGGTAAGGAAGACCAGCCCAGCTGGGGTTTTGCCGGGCCGAGTATTCATTTCAGACATAACAAGACAGCCAACATTTCGTGGGCTGACGGACATTTGTCGCATGAGAAGATATCTTTCAGTTCAGATGTGAATTTGAGAAGTCAGAATTTCGGTTGGTTTGGCACACCTGACAACAGTTCTTTCAAGCCGTTTTAGCCGGAGTGCGTATGCGAAGGGGGATAAGCATGAAAAATGGAATGGTCAAATACATCCTGTTTTGCTGTATTTGTCTTTCTGCGCAGGCGGACGATAAAATCAGAATAATATCCCTGTCACCCAACCTTACTGAAATTATTTTCCAGATTGGGGCAGGGGATTGCATTGTAGGCAGGAGTTCGGCATGCGATTATCCGCCTGAAGCCGGGAAGATTCCAATAGCCGGGAATTTGGGATTGCCATCCATGGAATTTGCCGCGGCGGTGAAGCCTGATTACATAGTTTCACTGGAAATAGTGGATGACGGAATAAGGCGGAATATTGAAAGGCTTGGAATAAAGTTCGTTCCTCTCCCGCATGAGACGCTTGACGACTATTATATGGCGGTTTCCGAACTCGGCAGGATTTTAGCCTGCCGCGAACGGGCAGATGAGGAAATCCGGAGGGTCAAGAAGATATTTGACAGGGAAAAGAAAATCACCAGGTCCATTCCTCGGGAAAAAATGCCGAGAGTGTATCTTGAGGTCTGGGATAATCCGTTCATGACGGTCGGCGGTAAATCCTTCGCCCATGATTTGATTACAATGGCAGGGGGCGTAAATGTGGCGGGCAAGGAAAATACCGGGTGTCTGAAATGTTCCAGGGAATGGGTAATCCTGTCGAGACCGGATGTGATCATCGCCCCGGCAATGGGGAAGTTCGCCGGCGGTCAAATAAGGAAAAGGGACGGATGGAGTGAAATACCGGCGGTCAAAAATGACAGGATTTACACAGGCATGGAGGAAAGCCTCTTATATCGGCTGGGACCGAGAATGACGGAATCCCTTAAAATATTCAGGAAATGTTTTTACCCGGACGGGGTTCCCGGGTCTGCAGAATAGGGAAGGTGAAATTTTTATGGGTAAAATAAATACTGCAACGATATTCATAGTCACCATCGCGTTGCTGCCTGTGGTTTTCGGGATATGCCTCTGTTTTGGAACTGTTTTCATCAGTCCTGCGGAATATATGTGCGCCAGTCCCGAAATGGCGAACATAGTATGGCTGCGTCTCTGCCGTCTCCTTTCCGGTTTTATCGTAGGCGGAAGCTTGGCCGTTTCAGGCGCCGCATACCAGGCAATACTCAGGAATTCCCTTGCAGAACCCTTCATCCTAGGGATCAGCGGCGGAGCGAGCCTCGGTGCCGCAATTGCAATAGGTTTCGGATTTACAGCCATCAGCTTCCTGTTCCTGCCGTTTTTCTCATTTATCGCCGCCCTGATTGTCTTGAGCCTAGTTCTTCTGATAGCCAGGGGGGCGGGTTCGGAATATGCAAATAATGTCATGCTCAGCGGTGTGATTGCGGGAACACTATGTTCAAGCATGCTGATGTTCATGATAAGCGTGCTTGACAGTCACAAGCTCAACAGTATAACATGGTGGATGCTTGGGAATCTGGAACAGGGCAACATGGCCTTTCTGGAGGTCGCCGGAATAACTCTTGTTGCGGGGACCGCCATGCTTTATTTCTACGGAAGGGAGATTAATGCGCTGACCCTCGGGGATGAAATGGCATTTTATCTCGGGATAAACTCGAAGGTGCTCTCCCTTGTCATCCTCGGGTTCGCATCTCTCCTTGCCGCGTCCGCCGTCGCGCTTTCGGGAATCATCGGTTTTGTGGGACTCGTGGTGCCGCACATTCTCAGGAGGCTGTTCGGGGCCGATCACAGGAGACTGTTCCCCCTCTCCCTGTTGTATGGGGGGATGTTTTTGATGGTCTGCGATACTTTTGCAAAAACAATCTTAAGTCCAAGGGAGATTCCGGTAGGTGTCATCACTTCCCTAGTGGGCGGTCCGTTCTTCATATGGCTGTTGAACAGGAAAAACAACAAGAGTTGAAGGGTGGAGAGAAATGATTATTTCAGCGGAAAATATTTCCTGCACATATCCGGGATTGAGAAGAAGTATTGTGGACGGGATGAGTTTTACCGTGAACAGAGGTGATTTTGTAGCACTGATCGGGCCAAACGGGGCAGGGAAAACCACCGTGTTCCGGGTTTTGAGCGGATATATACCCGTCAGCGGGGGAAACGTCAGGATAAAAGGCAAAGACATCGTGGACCTTTCAAATGCTGAACGTGCGGAAATCATGGCGGTAGTCCCTCAAAACGTATTTTCCCCGCTGTCATATACGGTAAGGCAGATTGTTGAAATGGGGAGGGTGTCCCGGCTGTCAAGGTTTACCGCACCTTCAAAAACAGATATCAAGGCGATCTCATACGCCATGGATGTCATGGATGTCGCCCGGTACTCGGAGACTCCGTTCAACAATTTAAGTGGCGGGGAGAAGCAGAGGGTGATGCTGGCGATGGCGCTCGCCCAGGAACCGGAAATCCTGCTTCTTGACGAACCCACCTCGCATCTTGATATCGGGCACAGTTCCCAGCTGATGAAGATCCTGAGTGAACTGAACAAGGGGAAGAATCTGACAATCCTCCTTATTTCCCACGACATAAATATCGCCGCAAGATATTCCTCAAGGGTGATCCTGATGAAAGCCGGCAGGATCATGGAGGACGGAGACGTCAGGCACGTACTGGAAGCGGGTCTGATTGAAAGCGCGTACGACTGCAAGGTGAGAATACTCGATGACGGCAATGGGAGAAAGCTCATTATCCCGCTTTGAATAATCAAGATCCCGTAAATCCTGCAATAGAATGCATTCCTATGCTTATTCTATTTTTCTAGTGGCACGAAAATTAATATGGTGCTATAGTTGATCCTCAAATAATCAATGCCGGAGATTTTATCATGCACATGGCCGACGCTCTTTTATCGCCTGCGGTGGGTGGAGTTTTCTGGCTGGCCTCAGCAGGGCTTATAGGGTATTCTTCCCGGAAGATAACCGAGGAGGAGGGACAGGTGTCCATGAAAACGCCGCTGATGGGTGTCACGGGGGCTTTCATTTTTGCCGCACAGATGATTAATTTCAGTATTCCTGGCACCGGATCGAGCGGACACCTCGGCGGCGGGCTTATCCTGGCGGCCATGCTCGGGCCTTGCCGGGCCTTCATAACTCTCGCTTCGGTGCTTGTCATACAGTGTCTCTTTTTTGCCGACGGCGGCCTTCTCGCACTCGGATGCAACATCTTCAATCTCGCATTTTTCCCTGTGTTCATAGCATATCCGTTCATCTACAAAGTCATCGCCGGGAAATCCATGAATTCCGGAAGACTTGCCATGGCCAGCATAACTGCGGCGGAGGCCGGACTGCTAATGGGCGCATTTTCAGTGGTGGTGCAGACAACTCTTTCCGGGATATCTGACCTGCCGTTCGGGACGTTCCTCCTCTTCATGATGCCGATTCATTTTGCCATAGGGATAGTGGAGGGGCTTGCAACATGGGGAGTCCTCAGGTTCGTTGCAAAAACACGGCCCGCACTGCTTGCCGATACGGGTAAGGCAGGTTCGCCAACCGCGTTGATTGCGACATTCGCAGTTGCAACCATCGTGATCGGGGGTTTCATTTCTTGGTTCGCCTCATCCCGTCCTGACGGTCTCGAATGGTCCACGGCGAAAGTGACTGGGGTTGAAGAACTGGCAGATGCCGGTGATGAAATCCACAGGTTTTTTGCCGGAATCCAGGAAAAACTTGCGGTTTTTCCGGACTATTCTTCAGGGCTGAGAAGCGGGAGGGAGGAACCGGTTCCGGGCTCTCCTGTAAAATTTGGTACGACAATTGCTGGTATAGCGGGAGCTGTGCTTGTTTTTGTGCTTGCAGGCGTGCTGGGGATTCTATTGAGGAAAAAGAGGAAAAACGGAAATGCTGACAGAAAGTTTAGCAATAAACGCTGAAAGAGTGATCATGTCTCAGAAAAAGAACATGCATGAATCATTCATGCTGGGCGTTAACCATAGGGCTTTGATCCTTTCATGGAGTTTTTTTGTTTTCTTTGTCCTGACACTTGGAAAATATGATTTTAGCGGTGTTATAGCTTATGCGGCTTTTCCATTATTTGTGATTCTCGCCGGTAAAATGCCGGCCGGGGCAATCCTCAAACGTCTGGCACTGTTATCCCCGTTCATAATAATGCTTGCGGTGGCAAATCCATTTTTTGACAGAAGGCCGCTTCTCACGATAGGCGAAATCACATTGACGGCCGGTACGGTTTCCGGACTTGTCATTGTCGGAAAAAGCCTCGTGCTGATTACGGCGATCATCACGCTTTCAACACTTGTTCCCTTCTACAGGCTTTGCGGTGCCCTGCGCGGGTTCCGGGTTCCCGAAGTGTTCATAACCCAGCTCATGCTTCTTTACAGGTACAGTTTTCTGCTTGTCGAAGAGGCGGTCTCTCTTCAGAAGGCCCGGAATATCCGGTCTTTCGGCGGGAATGGAAAAGAATTTTTCACTACGGCAAAGATGATCGGCTCACTTCTCCTCAGGACCAACGACAGGGGTGAAAGAATTTACAGGGGAATGATTGCAAGAGGTTTCAACGGGACAGTTCATCATGGAGGCGACGAACCCCTTAAAGTCACGGACGCGTTGTTTGTCGCAGGTTCAGTCATTCTTTTTTCAGGGTTCAGAATGATTGGGTGATTTCATTTTAACCGCAGAGGCACAGAGGCATAGAGGCACAAAGGTCTGAAGAGAGCAGAATGATTAAGGCTCTTTCTCAGATCGAGAGGGTAACTCGATTAGAAAGACTGAATATCCAATATCCAATCCGCCACGGCGGAAACATCCAACCAATGAAGGGAAGGCGAGGGGAAGTTCTAGAGTTCTAAAGTTCTAAAGTTCTAGAGTTCTAGAGTTCTAGAGTTCTAGAGTTCTAGAGTGCTAAAGTGTGTGAGTGTGGAAGTTAGAAAGTAGAAGTTAGAAAGTAGAAAACGAGGGAAGTTCCAGAGTGCGGGATTTCTAGAGTTTATTCCATGTTGCCTATGACCTGTGAGCTGATTGGCTGTGAGCTTTTCATGGGCTTGTT